>JAUWOK010000065.1 GCA_030612165.1 Dehalococcoidia bacterium | reverse complement strand
AAATTCGCCCAGTTCAGATAGTTTCATAACGTATCGCATTATAGCATCTGGGGCAGTGGACAGGTGACATGGTAATCCCAAGTCCTTGCCTCATTGCTGAAGCATAATTTATGTCATGCATAATCATCTTGCAAGGCGATGAACTGCGGGCAACCGGATGATATAATTGAATTCGCATGGAGGTAACATGAGCATTAAGAACGCCCTGAAACCGCAGGAAGGGAATGCGAAATGAATCTCAAGGCTTTGTACAAGCTGAGCTATGGGCTATACGTCGTATGTTCAGGCAAGGGAACTACCCTCAACGGGCAAATTGCCAACACTGTATTCCAGGTAACTTCGGAGCCACCAGTTGTTGCCGTGAGTATCAATAAAAACAATCTAACACATGAATTTATCAGGGAGAGCAAATTGTTGACGGTCTCGGCCCTCGCTCAGGACACGCCTCTCTCTTTCATCGGTCGCTTTGGTTTCAAATCAGGCAGAGATACGGATAAATTTCAGGGCATTGACTATATAATAGGCGAATCTCAGGCGCCGGTGGTCACCGAGAATGCCCTCGCGTGTCTGGAAGCCAGGATGATTCAAGAGGTGGATGTGGGAACCCATACAATTTTCATAGGGCAGCTTGTGGGAGCAGAAGTTTTTAAAGAAGGCGAGCCGATGACTTATGCTTATTATCGTCAGGTCAAGCGGGGAGCCACTCCCAAAACAGCCCCCAGCTATATTGCGGAAAAAAAGGAGGTACTCAGAATGGCAAAATACAGATGCACCGTTTGTGGCTATGTCTATGACCCGGAACTGGGAGATCCCGATGGCGGCATTGAACCGGGGACACCTTTTGAAAAGATACCCGATGATTGGGTATTTCCCGTCTGCGGAGCCGCCAAGAGCGATTTCGAGAAAGAGGAGTAAGATAAATCCGAGAGAGATAAAGCCAGGGGTTTACTGAGTAGGAACAATTGATTATGTTATTGCCGTTCAAGGAAACAGTGGGCTTAGATAACAGGATATAGCTAAAAACTAAGGAGGTTCCAAGCAAGATGGAAGAAGTTAAAGAACAAACAAGCAGTCTTCCCAGATTAGGAGACTCGGCGCCAGCCTTTGAGGCGGTAACCACCCATGGCATACTTAAGCTACAGGACTTTAAGGGGAGCTGGCTGGTCCTTTTCTCTCACCCCGCGGACTTTACCCCGGTATGCACTACTGAATTCATTGCCTTTGCTGAAATCCATCCAGCACTACGAAAGAGGGGAGTAGAACTTTTGGGGCTCAGTGTTGACAGTGTTTCCTCTCATATTGCCTGGGTGCGTAATGTGGAAGAGAAGACAGGAATAAAGATACCGTTCCCCATTATCGCTGACCTCAGCAAGGAGGTTTCTCTTGCCTATGGCATGATTCACCCCGGGCAGAGCAAGACCGAGACTGTCAGGTGTGTATTTATCATTGATGATAAACAGATCATCCGCACAATACTCTATTATCCGTTAACCACGGGCAGGAATATGCAAGAGATATTGCGGATAATAGACGCTCTGCAAACAACCGATGTTAACGCTGTAGCTACCCCTGCCAACTGGAGACCTGGTGATATGGTGGTGGTGCCGCCGCCACATACACAGGAGGCAGCCGAGGAGAGGATTAAGCAGAATTACGAATGCGTGGATTGGTACCTGTGCAAAAAGAAGCTATAATAAAATGGATGGAGCACTCGCTATTTAAGAAAATAAAAGGAATAGTAAACTTTAAAAGTGGCATTACCCCGTAACGTCGACTTTCCTTTGGATATAGAGTTGTTTTGGTCATGTGAGCGTGGATTTGCCCTTTTAAGGGGATATGCTATAATGATCGGCGTCGGTTGCCCCGGCGTTGGTGTGTGAAGTTATGTATGATTATGAACTGGTAACGATAATTAATCCTGAAATTGATGCGGAGAAATTGCCCGGCGTTATAGAAACGGTAAGCGGCTTTATCAGTGATAAAGGGGGTGTCGTGGAGGAAGTGGACCAGTGGGGATTGAGGAGGCTGGCTTATCCCGTGGCCAAGTTCAAGGAAGGCAATTATGTTCTGACCCGATTCAAGTTGAAGCCGGAGGAGGTTCAAGGTCTCCAATCGAGACTCAAAGCTCGAGAAGAAATTTTGCGGCTGTTAGTGGTAAGGACAGACAGTTAATGGCTAGCTTGAATAAGGTAATGATTATTGGCAATGCAGGAGCCGATCCTGAGATGAGGTTCACTCCTAAAGGTGCCGCGGTTACTTCTTTCACCGTGGCTACCAACCGTCGCTACATGACTTCGGATGGAGAGAGTAAAGAGGAGACGGAGTGGTTCAGGGTTGTCGTTTGGGGCAAGCAGGCGGAAAGCTGCAATCAGTTCGTATCTAAAGGTGACCAGGTGTATGTGGAGGGCAGATTGTGTACCAGAAACTGGGAGGGACAGGATGGGCAGAAACGTGTTAGCGTTGAGGTGGTGGCCAACAGAGTGCTTTTCTTAGGCAAGAGAAGTGCTGGTTCTTTTCCTGAGGGAGGGGAGCTTGAACCTGAAGATTTGCCGGCAGATTAAGATACAGGACGGATCAGGATATGGGAATAAGAAGACCATTAACTAAAAGTGCAGGGGAGAGAGGAGGGAGAACGGGGAATTTTGCCCGCAGACCGGCTCCTTGTCCTTTTTGCAAGGCAAAAATCGGGATAGATTATAAGGATGTTTCTTCTTTGAGCCAGTTTATTTCCCCTCGCGGCAAAATTAACCCGCGGCGAAGGACAAAGGCTTGTGCCAGGCACCAGCGTTGTCTGGCTCAGGCTATCAAGAGAGCTCGTTTTCTGGCGTTGTTGCCCTATGCTCCGGAGCATATCATGAATATAGGTGGGTTGGGCTCGCGCCGGTGATATTTTTTAGAGAAAGCCAATGACAAAACGTACCTATCAGCCCAAAAGGTTATCCCGAAAGCGCAAATTGGGTTTCCGGGCCAGGATGTCCAGTGCGGGTGGGCGAAAAGTAATTAAGGCGAGGCGATTGAAGAATCGCAAGAAGCTGACACCCGTTTAGCTGTTCTTAATGGGAAAGCCGTGGGCATTAACCAAGAGGGCTCAGTATCTTTCTGTTTATCAAAAAGGAACTGCGTATGTGGACAGGTTGATTGTGTTAAAGATATTAGCTAATGGGTTGAGTTATAGCAGATACGGGTTTTCTGTTTCGAAGAAGATGGGTAATGCGGTGAGACGTAATCGCATAAAGCGGTTGCTCAGGGAAGTCATGCGTCCGCGCCTGCAGTCCATAGAACCTGGATGGGATATGGTTTTTATTTCCCGGGGTAACGTGAGAGCGGCTAGCTATTTGCAGATAGAAAGGGCAGTAACCAATTTATTGGCTCAGGCACAATTATTAAGGAATAGGGCAGAGGGATGAAGGTTAAGCGAGTGTTGCTTGGCTTGCTTAAGCTGTACCATGGAACGGTTTCAGAGGTTACCCTTCACTCCTGCCGTTATTTGCCTACCTGCTCCTGCTATGCATACGAAGCGATTGAGAAATATGGGATTATCAGGGGTGGTTGGTTGACGGCCATGCGTCTTGTCCGCTGCAATCCTGTTTCCAGGGGCGGATATGATCCTGTGCCTTAATGATTGGTTTGATTTGTTGAAGTGAAAACTAGAGTATTTACTCCTGCTATTTTAATTATTTTCCTTGTCGTCTCAGTCCTGTCTGGCTGTATGCCCTCCACTGGTCAAGCTACCGGTTGGCCAGGAGTCTCTGGTAATGGAGATAAGCTGTTGTATCTTGTGTCCCTGGAAGGTGACCTGGTGGTGGTGAATTCAACGGTGCGGGAAACTCACCCGGGGCTGGCTTTTCCTTCGGCGGCAAATGGAGAATGGGTTTTTAGCCTTGATAGCGTAGTGCCTCCCTCTTCGGGAGGAATAGGTTGTTCTTCCGCGCCATCGATCAGTGTTTATGGCGTTCCCCAGTTGGTGGGGGAGGCGATTTATTTAGGGCTCTTTAATGGCAAAGTGCTGGCGATTAATCCATCGGCCAGGAGTTATAGTTCGTCTTTTCCTCAGATGAGAGAGGGTGAATGGATGTATCCCAGTGGAGACGAGAAAATAGGAGCGGTAGTGGGGGGGCTTGCTATTAGCGATGATAAAAGCACGATATATGTTAGTAGCTCGGATGGCGTGGTGTATGCCCTGGATGCGGTATACGGTGACTTGAAATGGAAGAGCGAAGCTTTTGCCGATGATAGGTTGTGGACCACACCGGTAGTTGATGGCGATAAAATATATGTGAGTAGTTTCGATGGCTGCCTCTATGTTCTTTCGGCCGAAGATGGGCAGTTGCTACCATGGCGATTTGAAGCGGAATCAGGTTTTGTTTCCTCTCCCGCTGTTTATGATGGACTGGTCTTTATAGGTTCTTTTGACCATAACCTTTATGCTTTACGCTTAGACAGCGATGAACCGGCATGGAATCTGGCTGGAGGCAACTGGTTCTGGGCAACTCCTGTGGTTAGCAATGGTATTGTTTATGCGGGTTGTACTGATGGCTTGCTTTATGCCGTTGACGCTGCTAGTGGCCAGGCGATATGGCCACAGCCTTTTGCTACGAGTGGTTCTATTGTAGCGTCTCCTCTGCTGGTAGGCAGTGTACTGGTAGTGGCCTGTGATTCGGGCGACCTGTATCTTGTTGATGCAAAGACCGGCAGTGGCGAGAGAATCGGAAATCCGCAGTTTCCGGGAAGCACAGACAGGCCTACTATTGAGGCCGCCGTGCTGGCGTCTCTGTGGGCACAAGATGAGATAGTCTACATTCATGCTCAAAATGATCGTTTATATGCCCTGGATATCGCGAGCAGAGAGGTAAGAGAAGTTCTCTCTTTTAGAGAGGAGTAGTTTTTAAGCTATGGCGGAAGCGTGGAATTTAATTATTGCCGACCCAATCCTTAATGGATTGACTGCCCTGGCAGGGCTCCTCTCGGGCAATTTTGGCCTGGCCATTATCATTTTTACGGTTATCGTACGGGTGCTACTGCTGCCCGTGACTTTGCGCCAGCTCAGGTCCACAAAATCCATGCAGACTTTGCAGCCGAAGATTCAGGCATTGCAGAAGAAATACGGCAGGAACAAGCAGAAGCTGCAGCAGGAGATGATGGCACTCTACAAGGAGGCGGGCGTAAGTTCGGTGGGGGGTGTGTGGCC
>JAUWOK010000058.1 GCA_030612165.1 Dehalococcoidia bacterium | reverse complement strand
AAAGACAGGACTCTTTCCCAGGACGAAAACATTCCCTCTTTGACCACCCCACCCCAGCGATCAACGCTCCAATACACAAGAGCCGCCACAACAACAACTAAAACCAGCTTATGCAACAGAGGCGAAGAAAGCACAACGAAAGGGCGCTTCCACTTCGGACAAGCGTCAAACGACATCTCCCCGTCAGAAGACTTCTGTTTCTTTACAGCGTCAGTGCGCCGCTTCAAAGCTGACATAAAGCTACACCACCATAATCAAGACGAGAACCATAGGGTGCCTGTGCGTGTGCGTATAGAAAAATCTGGACAGCATTCCCTGCACTTTTTCCTCCAGTATACGCCGCTCGACAGGACTCTTCTTGTCTTGCCGCAGGGCAATCAATATCTCTTTCTTCGCCTGCTCAAGCAACTCCCCCTGCTGGGGAGCATCAACAAACCCTCGCGTCCTGATATCAATCTCCGACAATAACTCGCCGCTCCGCTTGTTGACAACAGCATTCACCACCACGGCACCATCTCTGGCCAGCAAATTACGCTCCTTGAGCACGGGGCTTTTCAAATCACCTCTCAACAACCCCGACACATAAGTGGTACCAGCGGAAATTTTGCCTGCCACCCGTGCAAAATTCGGCCCGAACTCAAGTATATCTCCATCTTCAATAACAAAAACATTCTCCGCGGGCATGCCCATACTCCTTGCCAGGTCAGCATGCAGCCACAGATGACGATATTCGCCATGAATAGGCACGAAAAAGCGAGGCTTGACCAGCCTGATCAAAAGCTTTAATTCCTCCCTGCTGCCATGCCCATGCACGTGAACCTGCGCCAGCTTGCCGTAGATCACCCGGGCGCCCTGGCGAAACAAACTGTCTACGGTTCTATTCACCAGAGCCTCGTTTCCGGGAATAGGAGTAGCTGACATAACTACCGTATCGCCAGGCACGATCCTGATCTGTTTATGTTCCCGGTTGGCGATGCGCACCAGGGCGGAGGTAGGCTCCCCCTGGCTGCCTGTAGCCAGCAAAACAATCCTGTCGTGCGGCAGCTGGCTCAAATCCTCAGCCTGGCAGAAAACATTCTCCGGCACTTTGAGGTAACCCGCTTTCGTAGCCGTGTCTATCATGTCTATCATGCCCCGCCCCGTAATAAACACGCGACGTTTATGCCTGGCAGAAACATTCAACACCTGCTGCACGCGGGAAACAAGAGAAGCAAAAGTAGTGATTATCACCCGCCCCCGGGCTTCTGCCATGATGCGATCCAGGGTCTCGCTAACTTCTTTCTCCGCAGGGGTATAGCCTGATAACTCGGCATAAGTAGAATCGGAGAGAAGCGCCAATACCCCCTTCGCCCCCAGCTGAGCCAGACGGCCCAGGTCGGTGGGCTCACCAATCACCGGAGAATGATCCAGCTTAAAATCCCCACTGTGTACGATAGTTCCCACCGGAGTAGAGATAACCAGTCCCATAGCATCAGGAATGCTGTGACACACAGGGAAAAACTCTATTCTAAAATGGCCAAGAGAAACCTTGTTGCCGGCACGAACCTGATAAATGCGAGGTTTAATGCCCCGCCCCCTCCTCTTGAGCTTCGTTAATATCAATTCTCTGGCAAACTTGGTGGCATAAACAGGTACGTCCAGCTGGGACAGGATATAAGGCAAAGCGCCGATATGGTCTTCGTGTCCATGCGTGATAAAAATGCCTTTTATACGGTGCCGCCTCTCCAGGAGAACATCTATACTGGGAATAAGCACATCAATACCAGGCATCTCCTCGCTGGGGAACATCAGCCCGGCATCAATAACGATGATGTCACCGGAATACTCCAGTATCATCATGTTCTTGCCAACCTCACCCAGCCCCCCCAGGGGAATTAATTTCAGTTTATGCGGTTTATGTGACGGCATGACCGAGTTTACCACATACTCAACTGTTGTGGCTCCTCCTGCTGGACTACACTCACTTTCTCCGTGTGCGTCAGTATCTGCGGAATGCGCAGCATATCTTCCTCAATAACGCTGCGCAGGCTGCCCCGGTGCAGAGCCGCTGCCGGATGATACATCGGATAGTAAATAATATTCCCTTCACTGCGCTCTTGCCCGTGCACCCTGCCTATGCTCTCTCCTGGAAAATATCTGGCCAGGGAAAAACGTCCCAGAGTAACAATCATGCGGGGGCAGATAATTTCTATCTGGCGATCAAGCCAGCGGCGGCAAGCCTGTATCTCGACAGGCAAAGGGTCACGGTTCCCGGGAGGCCGACACTTGATAACATTAGCGATATAAACTTCGTTCCTTTTCAGACCAATAGAACTTAACAACTCGTCAAGGAATGCTCCCGCCGCTCCCACGAAAGGACGCCCCTGCTGGTCCTCGTGCCAGCCCGGCGCTTCGCCAATAAAGAGGATCTCGGCATCCTCCGGCCCCTCTCCCGGCACCACCCTGGTGCGGTGTTGGGAGAGCGCACAGTCATGGCAACTCGCAATTTCTTCGTAAAGGCTGGCTAAAGCTGTCATCTGGCAACGATAATAGCATGCCCCTTTTCGGTGGTCAATTCACAGCATAGCTAAAACAAGCCCGGCAATAAGGCAAAGAATTGCCACCAAGACAGCAAGGTAACGCTTCTCCCCCCCTCTACACAAAAACACCGTACTCAAAATAAGACCGAGCAGCGGTGTGAAGAAAAGGAGCAAAATACCACAGGTGGTAACCACAAGTGCCGGCGCGGATAACGAAAAAATCTCCTGCAAAGAGAACACAAAATCCCCCGGCCCAATTCCCTGAACACCACAGAGAATCACCCCGATAAGCAACAGGGCAACAGCCAGGTTCACTGCGATTTTCAATCCGGCAGCAATCCAGGAACGCTCGTTATCCTGCTTTAACATTTTCAGGAAGTCCCTCCCAGTATACGCAGAATCATAACTGCTGCGGCGATAATCATGAGCGCGGCAAACATGCGCTCTAAAGTCACCCCCCGCACTCGCGGCGTTATCCGTGACCCTACCCTTGATCCCAGAAACGCTCCGATGACTACCGGCGCCGCCACGATCGGATATACATAGCCATGCAGACAATACACCAGGGCACCTCCCAGTGCGGTAATCCCCATGATAAAACTGCTGGTGCCGATAACCACCTTGATCGGCAACCGCATCAACAAATTCATCGCCGGCACTTGAACAATCCCGCCTCCTATACCAAGCAAACCGGAAAGGGCTCCGGCCAGAAAACCAGCGCCCATTCCTCCAGACAACTTTTCACCCCTGTAATGCACGATTTTACCCATGCTGGCATCCCAGAAAGAGCCCGCGAGCAACACTTCCCCCTCGCTTGTGTCGTCCTCCGTTGATTCGGTATCAGGGCAACTCTTCACGGCGCCGTGGCGCCGGCGCGCCATGTTATACCCGGCATAGACAAGCAGACAGGCAAAAAGCACGTTCAACACGGCAGAGGTCAGACGAACGGCAAGAAAAGCACAGCTAACAGCTCCTATGATCGTGGCCACCTCCAGAAACATAGCCAGCCGGATATTGGTAAACCCGAGTTTGATGTAATGGGCAGCAGCAGTGCTGGAAGTCGCCAGAATACTGAGCAGGCTGGTGGCAATAATTACCTGCATAGGCAGGTCAAGCACCAGGGTGAGCAACGGCACGATGATAAAGCCGCCCCCCACACCCAGCACAGAGCCCACCACCCCTCCCAGAAACCCGATCCCGCAGAGTATCGCAATCTCCATCTTGTTCTAAAAAACAGCGCAAATTCCCCGACTAAACACGAGAGCTTTCTGCATATCCTGTGCACCCATGGTAGCACGGCTGATATAATAGCAGTATCAAAAAATCGGCACGGGCAGAAAAACCCGCACCGCAGGGTGTTCGCATGCAGCGCAAGAGGTGAATTTAGTTGAAAACTTATCTTGATTGTATACCATGCTTTATGGACCAGGCATTGAGAGCCG
Source organism: Dehalococcoidia bacterium (assembly GCA_030612165.1). Classification (GTDB taxonomy): domain Bacteria; phylum Chloroflexota; class Dehalococcoidia; order GIF9; family AB-539-J10; genus UBA6803. Next base: position 2,463 of record JAUWOK010000058.1, on the reverse strand, counting down.
CCAGGGCGGCGACTGCCGACGAGAATATCCAGCGCCAGGTGCTGGATAGCGTGGCTGGGATATTGCCAGGGCTACCCCTCGATGTCACCCCACCCGAGATCGCCCGGCAGGTTTACAAAATCGTTGCCGACCTCACCGGCAACGAAGATCCGTATTACGAGGCCAAGCAGCAGGCCAACCGCCTGGCATTGTCCCTTTATCCAGAACTCAAAGAGGTTATTGCCACCTCCGCTGCCCCTTTACTTACGGCGTGCAAGCTGGCTATCGCCGGCAACTCCATAGACATGGGTCCCCGGACCGCTTACGGGGACCTCGAGTCCATCGTCCAGAAAGCGCTGAATTCGCCACTGGCTATCGATGATTATGCGGCTTTTCAGGAGAATATAGCAGGAGCCTCCCGTATCCTCTACCTGGGAGACAACGCCGGAGAGATCGTGTTCGACAGGATGCTCATAGAAGAACTGCACCAGTACAAAGAGGGGCTGGAAATCACCTTCGTCGTCAGGGAGAGGCCGATCATAAACGATGTCACCATGAAAGACGCCGTGGATACCGGCATAGACCAGGTAGCCACTTGCATCTCCAACGGCTCTGATACTCCCTCCACGCACATCTCCCGGAGCCCTGCTCACCTGGAATCTCTTTTTCGCACCGCTGACGTCATTATTTCCAAGGGGCAGGGCAACTTTGAGGCCTTGAGCGGGGAGCAAGGCAATATTTTCTTCATGCTCAAAGCCAAGTGCTCGCTGGTGGCAAAGCTGCTGGGAGTACATACCGATGATGCTGTTCTCAAACACCAGCAAATCTGACCGTCACAGGCCGGGAAATCTTTCCCCAAAAACTCCACCGGGCAAAGAAAATGACAGAGGCGATTAAAAAACCCTCATATCTTGACCTGTATCATTCGGGTGAACTGGCCCGCCGGGCAAAGACGCTGGAGACGAGGCTTGAATCCTGCGACATCTGCCCCAGAACATGTCATGTCAACCGACTGAAAGGAGAGCGCGGCTTCTGCAATTCCGGATATCTACCACAAGTGGCTGCCGCCTGTGACCACCACGGCGAAGAGCCGGTTATTTCAGGCACAAACGGCACAGGAGCTATTTTCTTTGGCAGTTGCAATATGAGTTGTGTCTATTGCCAGAACCATGCCATCAGTCAGCCTTCACCCGGCCAGGACAATCACGAAATATCCTGCTCCGCGCTGGCAGAACGCATGCTGTACCTCCAGGACGAACTGGAATGCCACAACATCAGCTTCATTTCACCTTCTCATTTCGTGCCCCAGCTGGCACAGGCGGTACTGGAAGCAGTGCCGCTGGGGCTTCATGTCCCACTGATTTACAATACCAACAGCTACGACTCCGTGGCATCAATCAGGGCGCTGGAGGGAATTATCGACATCTATTTGCCTGACCTGAAATATGCTTCCAATCAGCGGGCAGCGGAGCTATCCGCTACCCCCGACTACGTCGCCCATTCCCGCCGGGCTATCCGGGAAATGTACAGGCAGATGGGAGATAAACTCGTCACGGATGAAAACGGGCTGGCAACCAGGGGGATAATCGTGCGGCATCTTGTGCTGCCTGAAGAACTGGCCGGCAGCAATGCCTCGCTCTCCTGGCTGGCACGAAACCTCTCTCCACAGGTAACGGTGAGCATTATGTCCCAGTATTATCCCGCCCACCACGCTCACCTCTCTCCTCTCCTCAACCGTAAAATCTCCGCCGCTGAATACGCCGAGGTTCTGCAAAGCGGGGACAGGCTGGGGCTGGAAAACGGCTGGGCGCAGGAAATGACGGCGGCAGAAAGCTACCTGCCGCACTTTATAAACGAGGGGCATCCCTTCTCTCCCGAACGAAAATAAAATTTTGTCCGCAAATATAGAAAAAGGCTATACGTGCAACGCTCTATTTAATCAGCACATGGAATAACCTGGTTTCCTCCTGCCCCGTTGTCTCCTCCCATGACCTCTTGTAAACCAGGGTGACTACTGTTTCTCCCTTGGTTAACGCTTTGAAAGTAAACTTCTCCTCCCCACTGGCACCAACTATCTGCGAATCCGCCGGAGCGCCGGATTCGAACTCGCTGTTCACCAGTTCCAGAAGGCTATCATCAGATTGCACCTGCCAGCCATAGCCCGTGGTCGGATTCGACTCCAGCGCTATGACAAATTCTTGCCCCACTTTAGCATCGATCGTCTGGCTGGCGTCGGTATAGACCGCTGCGCCCCCTGTACAGCCAACCAGTAAACCCATCGTGAAGATTCCCAGAACCAGCACCGATAACAATTTTTTCATTCTTTTTACCTCCTCTTGCGGCTTTTTATACAAGTCATTGATGGTCATCCCTGCTAAAGTCACTTCCGTTTATAACCTCTGGAGCATTACTAGGCTGTTACATCCCTCTTTTTAAACATATATAAAGTTATTACGATAAACACAACACAATAGACAGCTAATA
>JAUWOK010000014.1 GCA_030612165.1 Dehalococcoidia bacterium | reverse complement strand
CACCATACATATGCACCAGGCGCTCGGTGGGGCGCAGGGGCAGGCATCCGATATTGAAATTGCTGCCCGCGAGATTATGAGGGTGCAGGAAAGGCTTCGTCAAATTATTGCCAGTCATACAGGACAAAGCATGGAAAAGATCGCTCATGATTCTGACAGGGACTTTTATCTTGATGCAGGGCAGGCAGTAGAGTACGGGCTGGTCGATGAAATTCTGCTCAAACCGGAAAAAAAGAAATAATCCCCGATCTCCCATATCAAACTGGGTGACCTTACCCCCGAAAACAGCAGCACTTTGGAATAGAGCCCTCGGCATTGGTCCCCCTTGGTGAACCTAAGAAGACTCAAACTCTGCGTTGTCGTCTTATGCCTGGATTGATATAATGGCTATATTAGGGATTGCAAGAGGTCTGATTTTTAAGCAGCTCACGCGGTCTTGTAATTAATTAAGGTCGCAAAAAGTTCAATGGAGCAAAATGAAATACACAGTCATCATTGAAGAAGGGCGTGAATCGGGCTATGTGGCTTATGCACCGGCTCTAAGAGGCTGTGTTTCCCAAGGTGAAACCAAAGAAGATGTCCTGAGGAGCATCAAGGAAGCCATGGAAACCTATGTTGAAGCCCTTATTGAAGACAGGCTTCCTGTGCCAACAGAAGTCGGCACAGACACCGTGGAGCTTGAGGTTGTAACTTAGTGGCCAAGTTGCCTCGGGGGCTTAGTGGTAGTGAAGTACTTAAGACATTAGAGAAGGCAGGCTTCTATATTAAACGACGAAAGGGCAGCCATATCGTGTTGAGAAGAGACAGTCCCTTTGCTCAAGTGGTAGTACCCGACCACAAGAGTATTGATACTGGAACATTAGCTTCAATACTCGATGGAGCTGATTTATCAGTCGAGGATTTCATTAAACTTATTAAGTAGCTCACGTAATTTAAGCACCAAATCAGTCCGCAAAAAGTTCGATATGGCTCCTGGAGTGGCCAGCCAGTTAAGGTAATGATATTACCGCCTTCACAGAAGGAGGGTGTGGAGAGAAAGGGCTTGTCTCTCGGAGAAAGGCTACCTCTTCTCCAAATTCCAACACCGAACCGAATTCTTTGTATGTGCTCTACTTTGTAACACGCTCAGCCGTGTTTCTGGTATTCTCCTCTACATCGATAAATAGGGAAAAGAGTTCTCTGGTCGCAAGCAAAAATACCCACGTTATGATTGAGTAAATTATGCCGATACCGGCTATCAAAACACCTGCATCTCCACCTGCTATAGTTGCACTAGCGATAGAACTAATGATGCCAGCTACCAACACTATCCACGCCAAGATCTTGAAAATACTACCTGCGGTCTTTAAAAAACGATACCTTTGCATTTCTACCTCCTTTTTTAACGAGAACATTCTAGTTTAGCGGTCTCTTGTTGTCAATACTTTGAGGTGGACCCCATCATTAGGACAGGATAGGGGCAATATTAAGGTTGGTCCCGCTATCCCCAAGGGGTCAGGTGTTAAGGATTCTACGAGCCTGAGATGGGGAAAGGGTTTTGTATTTAATCTAGCCTAATTGCCCTGCTTCTTCTCTCAGTAAACGACGTATTTTGGTGTGAATTTTCGATATGTGAGCGAGATCATTTTCTTCATTTAGCCAGTGAAAAACTCCGCCGGCAGCACCAGCCACTGCTTTCGTTTTTACAAAATCCTCAGCAGCACCTCTTCCTCCCTCCGTCCATGCTGACAGCAGAGACAACAGCTCTCCTGAGTTTGTAGACGCCAGGCTCACAGTGGCATGTGAAAGAGCATACTCATTGGCATTAAAGGCTATCGCCAGGCCGCCTTCTGAGTTAACAGCATGAAGCATCCTGGCATCAGTGATGCTATCCCCTATCACTGCCCAACAAGAGAGAGGAACCCCTGTTCTTTGCACAAAGACTTTCAAGGCATCTACCTTGCGTCTGCCTCCCACCGGTCGGATGCTGTTTATAACTTTACCCGAATTAGTTCCCGGTAATCTTTCCCTGTAAAACGAATCCAGCCTTTTCTTAATTTCGTCATCGTCAACGAACGGCCTGAGATTGGCAATTTGCGCTATTACTTGTTCTACCAACCTGGAATCTTCCTGGCAGAACGATTGCCGCAAGTGATCCAGTGGAAAGGGAGTAGCGGTTACATTTTTCTTCCTGATACCCAATCTTTGGGTAACTGTCAGGGCATACTGTTCGTAACTGGTACTGATGCAGAAAATTTGCCCTCCGTGGAGAGTCAGGTCGGAAATCAGTTCTTGAACGCCAGGAGTCAAATGTGCGCTCTCTCCCATAGAGATAATATCCTCTTCCTTTATCCCAGAGTGAATAAGGAAGGGAGCGACGAGAGACAGAGTATTTCCCGGTTCGTAAGTTCCCTCTTCTAATGACAACAGGTCATCATAACGACTAATAACCTCAAAAACTCTTTTTCCGCCAGGAATAAGTTTCATCAGTTCATAAGCGTTATCTTCCAGAACCAGAGGGCCTTCGAGGTCAAAGCAAACCATATTCATAGCGAATGCTCTCCCAGCAAGTAATCTATTTTCCCCGTGAGGTCATACCCGTTAAAGGTATTTCCATCGCTATTTAATATCACGCCGTCCCGTATCCTGATTTCTCCTCTGCTTAAGGCTTTGAGCGTCAATATAATAAGGGGGAACTCTCTGGCTAATTCACAGTTGCGGATAAGCTGGAACAGAGAATTTCTATCATCTTTGGCTCTATACTCGTCAAAAGATCCTCCTTTAATTGGAAAAGAACAATAGGCTATCGCCGGGCCTCTATCTAGTTCAGGCGTAACCAGGTGCATCATGGCTCCTGCTCTTTCCGCTCCGCTATCAATCAATGACCAGACCACTTCTTGCCAGCTACCGGTTGGACCGACCGGAAGCGCTGGATGCAGGTTAATCATAGTATATCTCTGGCACAATTCCTTTCCCACTATCAGCATGTAGCCGGCGAGGACACAAATTTCAGGGGTAAAATTTGCGATTAAACTATTGGCTTCCATACCATGGCGGTATCGCCATTCACTATTTTTTTCTGCCGAGGCTTTAAATTGCCTGTGAGGCAAGCAGATTAGTGGTAGCTGATAAGTGCGCACCAGATCGAAAAAGGAATCGCTCTCTACTGCCTCGCCGGGTTCCCGATTACTGAAAACGAAGCTTATCTTGCCGTCAATTTCACCCGTATCAATAGCTTGTTGTACAGCGACCAGGAGTTGGCGCGCTGCCTCGTCTCTTCCCGTAGAAAACCAGCCGATATTTAACAAGATAGAACGTTCCTTTTCCCTACTTACTCAATCGCCCTGCAAATGCTTGTTGACTTTTAATAACGCGCTGGCAAAATGAACTGCTATGCTGGACTTACTGCCAAAAATTTTCCCCTTCCGCAGACAATCTAAAAAATCATCAGGCCCATGAAAGTCAGGCATTTCCACATAGGCTCTACCGATTTCAGAAGCAATATGAGCGTCGCTGCCAGCACTGGTGGCACACCCGTATTTTAAAGCAAGACGGCTGGCTTTTCTGGAGCTTCCCGGAAGAGGGGTGCGGGCGTTAAAAACTTCTATGATATCTACCTGGCTTACTGTTTCGGCAGACACTAATTCCCTGGGGCCCGGCAGATGAGGCCTGCCGAACGGATGCGGAATGGAAACCAGCCCTCCCTGTTTTCTGATACGGGTTATCGTCTCTGCCACGGATAATCCCCCTGGAATCCGTTCAGTCAAGAATAAACCCATTAATTCACCAACAGGAGTTAGAATTTCTTCAGCAACGATAACTTTAAAAGGTGCCATCTCCTTTAGTTTCAAAGCGCCTTCTATAACCCCATGATCGGACACCGCAAGGCAATTTATTCCTGTTTTAAGACACTGAGCGATTATCTCATCCAGTGGAGTGGAACAGTCCATGGAATAACACGTGTGTACATGTAAATCAGCTTTTAACAATTATCCTGCCTTTTCCAGATATTCTCCGGTACGAGTACTAATTTTGATGACATTACCAGCTTCAATGAAAAGGGGCACCTGAACAACGAGGCCTGTTTCCAGAGTGACTGCCTTGCTTCCCCCCGTAGCCGTATCCCCTTTTAGACCCGGATCTGCTTGTATTACCTTAAGGCTAACCGCAGCAGGCAGCTTCACGGTTATCGGCTCTCCTCCGCAGGTCAAAATTTCCAGCATGAACTGTTCATTGAAATATTTTATTGCTTCTCCGCATTGCTCCGCAGTCAAAATCATCTGTTCATAAGTTTCGTTGTCCATGAAGTAGTAAAGTTCACCTTCACTATAAAGATACTGAACAGGACGATGTTCCAGAAATACCGGTTTAAATTTTTCATTAGCTTGAAAAGAACGCTCCAGTGTATTACCGTTGCGGATGTCACGCAGTTTCAAGCGCACCTGGGCAGAACCTCTCCCCATTTTAATATGGTGAAAATCAATTATCTGGTATGTTTTCCCATCTAACTCGATAGCGCTACCTTTTCGTAACTCTCCTGCTCCAATCATAAACGTCTCCCTTGTTTAATTCTCACTGAAATAATTTCCATTTAGAATTTTTCAAAAAGCAACAGTTAATTTTTCGGCTTTAGTCAACACGCTGGCCTTGTTGTCCTCAAGTACCACCATGTCCTCAATTCTAATTCCTCCCCAACCGCTAATGTAAACGCCCGGTTCTATAGTGAACACCATCCCTTCCTGCAACAAACTTGCCGAGCCGGGAGAAATAGCGGGAAGCTCATGCCCATCCAGCCCAACTCCATGTCCTAAACTATGTCCGAAAGCCTCTCCGTATCCTGCTTCCTCAATAATATTTCGTGCCAGACGGTCAACTTCAAGCCCCTGTATGCCTGGCTTGGCACCTGCTATGGCGGCAAGCTGCGCTTTCAAAACAAGATCATAAAGCCGAGAAAAAGTTTGATCAGACTTGCCCAAGCATATAGTACGGCTCAAATCGCTGCAATATCCCTGGAATCTGGCCCCCATGTCAATGAGCACAGGTTCTCCGCAGGAAATAACTTTGTCGGTGGCTTTGGCATGCGGCAAAGCGGCATTGGCCCCCGATGCCACGATAATATGAAAAGGCAGAGATTCGCTTCCGAGCTGGCGCAAATATACCTCTATGTCCCATGCCAGGTCACGCTCTTTCATCCCGGGATGAATAATTGACAGGGCATACTTGAAGCCAGCATCAGCCAGCTCCGCGGCTTTAGCTAGAAGTTCCAGTTCCTGGGGTTCCTTAACAACACGAATTTTTTCTACTATATCAACGATAGGGATAAGCTGTATCGTGGGATACTCTGAATTAAAAACCTCGCAAAGCTGCCGATAAATGGCAAAGGAGGTATGTTTCGCCTCAAACCCTACTTTTGTAAGTCCCCGTTCACATGTTACGGAGGGAAGCCATTTGTCCGGCCCCCCGGTGACTTTCAGTATCTCAAATCCATCAGTTTCTCTTCGCGCCTGTTCAGTGTAACGGGAGTCGGTGGCAAGCACAGAATTGTTTGCAGAAAGCACTAACCAGCCAGAAGAACCAGTAAAATCGGAGAGGTAACAAAGGTTCTCCGTTTGCGAAACCAATAAAGCATCCAGCTTCTCTTCGGCAATGAGAGCTTGAAGTTTCTGCAGCCGGTTTGTGCTCACTCCTCTTCCTTTATTTCTGCTATCAGATATTGGAGTGCCGCAGCATATGCCCTCCAACCCAACCCACTAATCTGCCCTCTGGCAACAGGGGCAATCACTGAATTTGCTCGCCAATTTTCCCTGGCGTAAATATTGGAAAGATGCACCTCAATAACCGGCAAACCAGTGTCGGCCAGGGCGTCTCGCAAGGACAAGCCATAGTGAGTAAGTGCTCCCGGATTGATGACTATGCCATTAGCCGAAAGGGCCTTTTCCTGCAGAAAATCAACGATGTCTCCTTCAGAATTGGACTGAAAGAACAACACTTCAACGCGCAAAACCTCCGCCTGACGCCGCAACAGGGAGTTGATTTCTTCCAGTGTTTTCTTGCCATAAATTTTGTTATCCCGCTTACCCAGTATATTTAAATTTGGTCCATTCACTATCAGAATTTTCATATTACACGCTCTCCTCCTCCATCATTATAACAATACAAATCAGTATATTCGTACACTTGTATATTTATCGGCAATTTATTCTTCAGCATCAGTATAGTTCTTTCCATGATCAAGTTCAGACTGCTTCACCTTGTGCCCGCAGGATATACATCTGGCCCAATCTTTTCTATCCTGTACCAGCAGTTTGCCACACTGCGGGCAGGAGTAAGGAAGGGGCCGCGTTCCTGCCACAAAACGACACTCAGGAAACCGGCTACAGGCATAGAATACTTTTTTCTTTTTACTCATTTTCTTGACCAGGTCGCCGCCGCACTGAGGGCAAGCTATGCCTATTTTATCCAGAAGAGGTTTGGTAGTTTTACATTCAGGGTAACCGCTACAAGCTATAAACTTGCCAAATCTTCCCACTTTGATCACCATGGGGCGGCCGCAATCAGGGCAGGTTTCTCCAGACGGTTTGGTCATGTCAATCTTTTGAATATTCTGCGAAGCTTTCAGTAAAGTATCCTCGAAAGGGCGATAAAAATCTTTTATCATGCTTATCCAGTCTTGCTCGCCATGCGCAATCTCATCCAGTTCTTTTTCCAGGTGTGCTGTAAAAGCGAGATCAACAATTTTGGGAAAATTCGTTCGCAACAAGCCGTCAACTATTACCCCCAATTCTTCGGGAATAAATTTGCCTTTCTCCTTGCGCACATAATCTCTCTCCTGAATAGTGGATAGAATGGAGGCATATGTACTGGGGCGGCCTATCCCCTTTTTCTCCAGAGTTTTTATCAGGGTGGCTTCATTATATCGTGGTGGAGGTTGAGTGAAGGATTGCTCGGGGAAAATATCCAGATACTTTAAGTTGTCGCCATGTTTCATGTCAGGTAACGAAGATAAATTTTCCTCCTGGTCTTTATCGTCTCTGCCTTCGCTATAGAGAGTTAGAAAACCAGGGAATTTGAGAGATGAGCTTAATGCTCTCAACAGATAGCTCTTTCCCTCCGTGTCGGTTGTTGCCTCTATATCGGCGGTAACAGTATCATATAAAGCTGTTGACATCTGAGATGCCACCATCCGTTTCCAGATAAGCTCATAAAGCTTCCTCTGCTCTGTGCTCAAAAACTCCTTGATTGTATTCGGCTCGCGACAAATCCTGGTTGGGCGGATTGCTTCGTGGGCTTCCTGTGCCCACTTTGTCTTCCTGGAAAAACCACGCGGTTTCTGAGGCACAAATTCCTTACCATACCTGGTGCCAATATAATCCCTGGCCTCTGCTATAGCTGAGGCAGCTATATGCATAGAGTCAGTACGCATATAAGTAATAAGCCCGGCAGACCCCTCTTTTCCCAGCGGCAAACCTTCATAAAGCTGCTGGGCGATAACCATGGTCTGTTTGGCTGTAAAATGTAATTTTCTCCAGGCTTCCTGCTGGAGCGTGCTGGTAATAAAAGGAGGTGATGGTTGGCGTGTCACTCGCTTCGGTTCTATCGATTTAACCGTATAAAGGGCATTTCTTAAATCAGAAACGATTTTGGTTGACTCGCCTTCACTGGCAACAATGGCTTTCTTGCCGCCGGGTAACTCCACGAGCTTTGCCTTAAAACTCACTCTCTTCTGGCGAGAGGGAGACAGCAAAACTTCAATTATCCAGTACTCCTCAGATATAAACTCCTGAATTTCTCGTTCTCTGTCAACTACTTTTCTTACCGCTGCTGATTGAACTCTGCCCGCGGAAAGCCCTTTCTGCACTTTTCGCCACAAAAGTGGGCTTAACTTGTAACCAACGAGCCTGTCCAGGATACGCCGTGCCTGCTGGGCATATACCAAATCCATATCTATGGTGCGAGGATTCCGAAACGCTTCAAGAACCGCTTCCTTGGTTATCTCATGAAAAACCACCCGTTCTACAGGTTTGCTATTTGCGTTTAATCCGGTCGCCCATAAAAGATGCCAGGAGATCGCTTCCCCTTCTCTGTCTGGATCGGTAGCCAGATACACAGAATCAGCCTTCTTAACTGCTTCTTTAATTTCCCGAACAACCTTCTTCTTCTGAGTAGGGATAACATACTTCGGAGTAAAATCTGCATCTGTATCTATTCCCAGAGTTGCCTTGGGTAAATCGCGCACATGCCCCATCGATGCCGTAACGACGTAACTTTTTCCCAGTATTTTGCTCAGTGTCCTCGCTTTTGCAGGTGATTCAACGATAACCAGTTTTTGTGCCATAATTTATCCTATCTTAACCTTATCAGAAATGACATAGTTCATATTGCCTACTTGTTTTATCATTCCATTAATTTCCAGCATAGCCAAAGCGCTGCTTACCTGAGATACATCTAAATTACTTAAGCGGCATATTTCATCTATATGGCTTGGTTCGTAGGTCAACTGTTTCAGCAATATAACTTCGTTTTCGTTTGTCGGTACGAATTCCTCTAATGTTTCTTGCCGGGGGACAGTCGTCAAATTAAATTCCTCCATAATATCAGAGCATTTATCAACCAGCTTGGCTCCTTCCTGTATAAGGCGGTTAGTTCCTTTGCTGCCCGGCGAGAAAATACTACCAGGTACAGCAAAAACCTCCCTGTCCTGTTCCAGTGCCTGGGAAGCAGTAATCAGTGCCCCACTTTTTTCCCTGGCTTCAATGACCAGCACTCCACGACTCATACCGCTCATAATTCGATTACGAAGAGGAAAATTTCCTGCTCTTGGCCTGACACCAGGGGGGTATTCGCTTACCAAAGCCCCCTTTTCCGCAATAGAATAAGCAAGACGACTGTTCTCAACAGGATAAACAATATCCAGCCCACAGGCAAATACGGCTATTGTCCTTCCTCCGTTTTCCAGGGCACTGCGATGGGCGATGGAATCAATACCCCTGGCCAGTCCGCTAACAATTGTAGCTTTGTTTTGCACTAAAGCAGAGACGATTTCCTCAGTTACCCGACAGCCATAGGCTGAAGGCCGTCGTGTGCCAACTACAGCAAGACAGAACGCATCCTCCGCAGGAAGCTCCCCCTTTACATAAAGTACAGGGGGATAATCATGTATTTCCTTTAACCTGGCAGGATAGGCTTCGTTCTCCGGCACGAATGCTTTAATTTTGTGCCTCTCCAGATTCAGCAGTTCGTCATCCGGCAATATTCCCGAACGAGCACAAACCAAAGCAGATGCGCTTTGTGAATCCAGCCCCGCACGCCGTAATTCTCCCTCCGGAGCGTTCCACGCATCTATCAGATTGCCAAAATGCTTTTTCAGGTGAGAGATCTTTACCCTGCCAATCCCCGATATCCTGGAAAAAGCAATCTGATACTTCAGTTCATCAGCATTTATCATATAGCTTCGCTGGATTTTAACACAGGTTTTAGCTACGAACCAATTCTCGTATTTTGGGCATCTCTTTTTTTGCCGCGGCATATCCCAGTGGTATAGCCTCTTCTCCTTTGTGAAAAGCAAATGCCCCGATATCGCCAACATCAGGAGTTATCACCACGTCTGCAAGCTTACCTGCAACTCTGGCCAGTTCATATTCCGTGGCGTGGAGTGATTGCATCAGGACATCAAAAATATTTGGCCCCTGCAGATTTTCTATTTTCTCGTCGATGTGTATCCTGTCCGTAGCGAAATGAGAAACCTTTTCTATGAAATCAAACTTGCTCGCTTTTTCCTGCAGCAGGCTGTCAAGCCTCCTTTTAAAGTCTGTCAGGCGTTCACTGTCAGAGAAAAGAGTAGCTCCGGCAGGAGATGTAGCTTCTTCCTGCGTCCTCTTCTGAAATTTCTTTTGTTGTATAGCAGAAGATACATTCACCGCGATAACTATCTCCGCGCCCATTTTGCGCACGACAGTTACGGGCAGAGGATTAAGCACTCCTCCGTCAACCAGAAACCTCCCCTGCCATTTCACGGGCGTGAATATCACCGGCAAAGAAATACTAGCTCTTACTGCTTCCAGTACAGATCCCTTGTCAAAGATAATTTCTTCCAAGCTCTCAATATCCACAGCCACAGCGGCGAAGGGAATACCTAATTCTTCAAAGCTTACTCCGCCAATAAGCGTGTTCAAGAACAGCTTAACTTTCTCTCCATGAACAAATCCTTTCCAGGGGGGAACTATATTCGGGTCAACCAGATGAGCCAACTTTCGCCAGTCCACCCCTATAGCTATTTCTTCAAGAACACTGGCATTTCTCTCTTTCGCGTATATAGCACCTACCAGTGCACCCATGCTGGTCCCGCCTATCATGTCAACAGGGATGTGTTCCTCTTCCAGTGCCTTCAACACCCCTATATGGGCCAGCCCGCGGGCTGCCCCACCGCTTAATGCCAATCCAACTTTTTTCATCCAAACTTACCTTTGTATAAAGAATGTTTCTTAATCACAGTGGGTTACCTTCATCGTTGTCCTCTGCAAGTAAAAAGTGAAATACGGTTTAACACCCCTATAATACTTGATAAAGTGGCTATCAGGCTAGTATCCAGAAGCGGGTGACTTGTTTCAGCAGGGCACTACTCAAAACCTGGCTGGTGGGTGGTAATGGAAGGATTCCGTTTTCTGATTGGCGGTGTTTCTTGGGCGAAGTTTAACCAACCTTTGAGCGAAATCCGTAAAATTTCGCGGATTGAAACCGCCGCTACTCCCATCGCCAGCTTGCCTACTTGGGCTTCGCCCTGAAATTTTTGGCGGGGCCATGGAATCAAGAAGTGGTGGGCGGGGTTAATTACTCATTGCTATTTTAACAATGTCATCAGAAAAAATCATTATTTCTCTACCAACTCTTGATTCAAAAGCATTGTGCTGAACCGAAAACCTATTTGTTCGTTTTTTTGAATAAAGATTTTTAATGTAAGGCACGTTGTCGTAGGTCATTATCCATTTCAAGAAAGAGGTTTCTAGAAATTTCGCTAATTTTTGATGATCTTCGTCATTGTAGTGATTAAGATACAGAGATTTACCTTTCTGATAGTACGGCGGATCAAGGAAAACAAAGTAATTTTTTGACTTCCTGTCTAATTCAAGTTTTTTCAATAAGTCAATCCCATCCAATCTAAAAACTTTGATTTGACGTTTATATTCTTTGATCTGTGTTAGCCGTTCAATAATCGTTTCTTTCGTAAACCGGGCATCTATTTTCCACTGGCTGGATTGGTCCATACCGCCAATTGGCCCGCCGTTCATAATCCCGGATCGGTTAGTTCTGTTCAAAAATAGCGTAGCAAAAGCCAATTTGCATTCGTTAGGCGTTGTTTCATAAATTCTCTTTTGTTTTTTCCACTCGTCAATTGTTATATCTGTCCTTTGTATTTTTCTTATCAAATAATCAGTATTGGAAACAGCAACTTTCCAAAAAGTATAAATCGCTTTATCTAGATCGTTGATGATTATTTCATCAACCTTACCAGCGAACAATAAAACCAAGGAAGCCCCGGCGCCCCCAGCATAAGGCTCAACCAAAATCACTCTTTCATTGTCTCTAAAATTTTTATCCATTGCTCTAACAAGAAATAAGGCAAGGCGTGTTTTTCCGCCTGGATAGCGAAGAGGGCTTGCAAAAACAAATTTGTTTTTTTGTTTTGTTATTTCCATAATGTTTCAATAAACTTTTCCATGTTATCCCACGAAATTTTCAAATCGTTAGAAACAGGAATGTTATCTAGATTGTGAACATAGGAATTAAAAGTGTCGGTAGAAAAGATACTGTTCTTATTTGAAGCCGCTATACGAATAGCTTTTAATTCATTTTTTGTTAGTAATTTATTGTCTTCCATGTACTGACTGACACTTTTCAATTTTCCGTAAAGTGCTGGTTGTTTAGACAGATCAATCCCCTTCGGTTTTTTACTTGTAACAAAATGGTCCACGCTAAGCTCTAAAAATACACGGAACAAAACTGCGACGGCGTTTCTGAACTCGTCAACGCTTAAATTTCTTAGCTCCTTGTAGATTAAATTAATTCTTTTTTGAGTAATATTGATTCTAACCGCTTTCGGAATTAGCGTCTGCCTATCAGTAGACGACCTTTGCTCTGTCGTCTTCGAATCAGCGGTGTCTTCTTTGCCTCCTGCTTCCGAAGAGTTAGAATCATCGGTTTTTGGTTGTTTGCCCAAGAAAGTTTCGTCTATCCACTTCTTCCGCTGGTCTGCTGTATAAATTTTTCCAACATTAAAGTCCGCTTCTCTCATTGAGCTGGCCACTTTTCTCAGATTGTCAACAACGTTCTTTTTACTCTTAATTAATGCTAATGCTCCATTTTTAAAATCCAGGCCAATTTGTTCACGCACATAAGGAGTGCTTACCAATCTTTCTATGTTTGTAACATCAATATCAGAAACATCAACCGTGTTATCTCTCATGAAATCTAAAACCTGAACGCCCCTTGTGAGTTTTGATCCAGAGACTTGTGTCTTAAAGCGGTTTGTTTGTTCGCTATTCCATTTGACTAACCCAACACCTTTATTTTCGCCAGTATGTTCTAGTTCGACCCAGTGATAGGCGTCTTCTTTGTTGGTAAAAACGGCGCAATCTACCCTTGACGGCAAGTTCTTGCCGAAGTTCTTTTTTAAGTTTTGGAAAAAGTCCTCAGTTTCTTTATCAAGTTTTATTATTTTTGGATTATTGATTAACTTTATAGCTGTAAGTCTACGATTTCCTTCAAGAACAACATACTTTCCGTTGTTTGCTTCTACATACCAAGACTTTCCCGGATTTAAACCGTTTTTTGCTATATCCTCGGCAAGATTTTTTATTTTCGGTTTGATATTTTCTATCATCACAGCAATGGCGTGCTCCTGACCTTTAACAGGATCAAACCGAGGATTTTCTAGATTTACCAATAAGTCTGTTATTTTAATTGATTGTTTTTTATAAGCCATATTTAACTTGCTATCTCAAAAATTTTCTTTACTAAACCTGTACGGGCGTAAAACGCTCGGGTAATTGGGCGACGTTCGCCAGTTCGTGGATTTACTCCACCCGTTCCTTTTGTTCTTGCCTGTATCCACTTTCCATCTTTTCCGGTCAAAGCCCCACCCCCTTCTGTAATAAGTCTATTGCGAATGAAATCATAATCAGCTTTGATCTCTTTTATCAATTCATCGTCTTCGGCAAAATCCAAGCTTGTGACTTGCAACAATTTTGCCTCCTCTGAATTTGTACCGTTCCACTCGACTGCACAAAAGACAACGGTTTTGAGCTTCGCCCAGCAATGACTTTCAAAAAATGAATGGGCTTTCAATTCCTCAGAATTGATCATTGTTATCGCCATTGTTTCTTTCGGCACAAGTTCATCCCCCGCATAGCGGAAAGCAACAGATTTTAATTCATAAGTAAGTCCATTTGGTGCTTTTGAAACATTGTTTTCTAGTCCTGCCAATCGCTCCAAAACTAAACCTTTCCAGCCCTTATTTTGCTTGCCTGTTTCGTAAGTCGTAATTCCATATTGCAAAGCAAGTTTTCGCAAATCTTGCCCAATATGCTTTTTTAAATTATTTATCGCTATTGTTCTTGTAATTATTTTCATAGTTATTTTTTATAAAGCTTTGTTGCTTATTTTTCATATTCTTGTCTAACTCCTCAAATCTCTTGATAGATAAATCCAAATACTGCTTCTCCGTATCAATCCCAATAAAATTTCTACCATAAAGATAAGCCGCTAATCCCGTTGTTGAGCTTCCAGTAAAAGGGTCAAGAATTAAATCGCCTTTATTGGTGCTTGCCATAACAATTCTTTTTAACAAATCAAAAGATTTTTGCGTTGGATGTTTACCAAATTTCTTTTCAATCGGTTTTGGCGTATTGATTGACCAAACAGACCGCATTTGTAGCCCTGGCTTTTTCAATTGATCTTCTGTCCAATCGCCATTTTTCATTTGTTCGTAGTTAAAAGTATGTTTTGCCCTTTCCCCCTTTTTTGCCCAAAGCAAAGTTTCATGGCTGGCGGTGAAAAAGCGACAACTTAAATTTGGCGATGCATTTGGTTTAAACCAAGCGATATCGTTTAGAAAATGATATTTGTTTACCTCTAAAGCAAAACCACATTGATAAACAGAGTGATAAGTTCCACTAATCCAAATTGTTCCATTTGGTTTCAATACTCGCCTGCAGGCTTTTATCCATTCAACGTGAAATTCAAAATTCTTTTTGGTTCCATTACTCAAATCCCAATCGCCTTTTTTTACACTTACCATTTTTCCATTTTGACAAGTAAAGCTCCCGCTTGAAAGGAAATAAGGAGGATCGGCAAAAATCATATCAACTGAATTTTCTGGCAATTCCTTTAAAATATCCAAACAATTTGCTTGGTATAATTTATATCTCGGTTTTTCGTAATATGATTTTTGCATAGTTACTTTATAAGATTATCAATACTAACACCTAATCCATTGGCAATCTTCATAACTGTTTGAATTGAGGGCTTGGTGATGACATTTGTTTCGATTTTAGTCAGCGTTGTATAAGGAAGATTTGCTTTTCTCGCCAATTCGTCCTGCGT
This sequence comes from Dehalococcoidia bacterium, assembly GCA_030612165.1. Taxonomy (GTDB): domain Bacteria; phylum Chloroflexota; class Dehalococcoidia; order GIF9; family AB-539-J10; genus UBA6803. Next base: position 979 of record JAUWOK010000014.1, on the reverse strand, counting down.
TAATCCCTGCTTATTTCTAAGCTGCTTTATCTTATCCCCAATTGCTTCGTTATTATTTTGACTTTTCATAGTTTCCTTAGTATGATAGTATTAGTATGGGAGCTTATTAAGCCCTTCATAAGTATGATAACAAATAAAATGAAATTAGTCCAATTAAAAATGAGGGAAGCCCGCTATTGAGCCAGCCTCCAAAAGTGGGTACCGTGTTTCAGTATAGCACTGCTCAAAATCTGGCTGATAGATGGTAATGAAAGGATTCCGTTTCCCAATTGGCGGAGAGGGTGGGATTCGAAAAAGCCCGAACTGATTTCGCCCAAAATTTGTAACGGGGCGGGCGGAATTCTCTCCAGACCCCCCTTCCACCCACCCTGCGGAAGCGGCCCTTTCGGATTGGACGATTTCAAATCTTTCTAATTCGCTTATGGCGAATTGCTCGGCTCTGCCGAGCTTGACGGCAAATTCTTTTCTCTATCTTAAATTATTTGGTGTAATTGTAAAAGTGTTTTAACAAACAAAGAATATTCTTTGTCTTCTCCGCACTCTTTTTTTATAGCTTCCAGCGCTGTATTTTTTAAAGTTTCATTTTTTGTTCGCATGCAGGCATCAACAGTTTTGTTTATTAATTCCAAATTTGTTTGTCTTTTTTCAATCAGATCAGGTCGGTTTAATGTAATATCAGCAATTGTTAATTCCCCCCTTTCACTTCCTTGTTTATTTTTTAATAATGCACCAAATGCGAAAACGAAATTATTCGGGTCTTCTTCATAAGGATTAATATATGGCGTAGTTTCATTATATTGATCACTTTTTGCATTATTACATTTAGCACAAACAAACCCCAAATTTGACCATTCGAATTTCAAATTTGGATATTTGGTCTTTGGCTTAATGTGCTCAATGTCACCAAAATAAACATGTGTTATTTTACTTTCACAATACATGCATTTACTGTAGGAAGCGTTAATCAAAGCATCCTTAT
>JAUWOK010000045.1 GCA_030612165.1 Dehalococcoidia bacterium | reverse complement strand
CTTAACCGGCGCAATGCTTATTTCTACTATGGGGGCTGACATATCCTTATTTTTAACTCCCCTGCAGATATATACATTTGGGGTAGCAGCCACGATACAGATCCCGTGTATAATTGCCCTGGGGATGCTCGGCAGGGAATTCGGGTTTAGAAGGGCGATTCTCTTGACAATTGTGTCACTGGCTTATGGACTTCTCTTTGCCGGGCTGGCCTGGAGGATAGTCGCAGTTTTTTGCTGATAGCTGTCGTCTGTTACCTCTTTGGTCTTTATCACACAGCGACCACTTCTGTGATTTCCGGCACTGCTTCCTTTAACGCCCGCTCCACGCCGTCACGCAGTGTCATGGCAGCCATCGGGCATCCACTGCAGGCACCTGTTAATCTTACTTTTACCACGCTGCCGTCCACCTCTACCAGCTCAACGTCTCCTCCATGAGATTGGAGCGATGGCCTTATACTATTTAGTGCTGATTCTATTTCTTTACGCATACATTAATCTCCATTTGTCGTCAAGCAAATATTACAAAAGCGCCATAAGTATATTTTATTTATTATCTTCTGTCATCCTGGCAATCTGTTGCTGATTTGAAATGGCACGCACCCGGGGATAATATTACAGATTAAAGTAATATGCGATGAATGGTAGAATATCCAGGGTAGGGGCTAATCTTGAATATGCAGGTAAGGAGGGAAAAGGAGAGATGAAGAAAATAGCGGTTTGTGGCAAAGGCGGTAGTGGCAAGAGCGTAATAGTTTCTCTGCTGGCAAAAGGGTTATACAAAAAAGGTTATCGGGTGCTGGTGGTTGATTCTGACGAGTCGAACATGGAGCTTTATCGTATGCTAGGTCTTTCACATTCCCCCGACCCATTGATTAACCTTGTGGGGGGAAAAGCTGGAGTGAAGGAGGGTATGAAGGTTAAAGGGTCTGGATATCAAGCGGGGGTTATGTCCCGAGAAGAAATTATGGTGGCTGATATTCCTGCACAATACCTGGTTCAAGAAAATGGAGTCAGATTGGTTAGTATAGGGAAGATACTGCAATTTCTGGAAGGTTGTGCTTGCCCTATGGGGGTGTTGAGCCGGGAGTTTTTAAAAAGACTTCGGCTGAAAGACGATGAAGTCGCTATTATTGACATGGAGGCGGGATTGGAGCATTTCGGCAGAGGAGTAGAAGAGGGCGTAGACACCCTGTTGATGGTGGTGGAACCTTCGTTTGAATCCCTGAAACTTGCCGCGAGGATTAAAAGCATTGCAGCCGAAGCCGGAATGGAAAGAGTGTGGGTGGTGTTAAATAAAATTCCGTCTCCGGATGTAGATGCTGCCCTGAAAAGCAAATTGCAGGAAAGTGGATTGATTGTAATCGGCGCTGTGGGGTATGACGCGGAGATAGCTTTATCTTCCCTGGAAGGCGTTTCTGTCGGTGGCAGTAAAGCAGAGAAAGATATCGAAAAGGTGCTGGAGCGAATGCTCCAACCCTGAAATGAAAATCTGACAAAAAGGTGAGATGCCACAGGAGGTTGTTATGTGTTTAGCCACTGTTTATGTTGATATGGGAGATGGGCAGAAAGAGGAGGTAATGCAGGATGTGGCATTTATTGAGTTTAAGGGACAGGGTTTTCTGTTGACAACCATCCTGGGGGAGGAGAAAGTCTTTCCTGCTGGCAGCAAGGTGAAGAACATTGACCTGTTGAACGGTTCTATGGTAATCGATGGGGGCGAAGATAAGAACTCTTGAGTCTCACAAAATCACAGTAGTTTTTTGATTTTGTGAGCCAGAAGTGGGGATATTCCTGGAATCTCCGCAAGTTCCTGCTCTGGGGTCTCTTTGATGGCTCTGACCGAACCGAATTTCTTTATCAATAAGGTTCGCCGTTTCGGGCCTATCCCGGATATGCTATCCAGCGAAGAAGCCGTACTGGCCCTGCTTCTTAAGTTATGATGATAGCTAATAGCGAAGCGGTGTGCCTCGTCTCTGGATCTCTGGAGAATACGTTGGCCAGAAGAATCTTTTGCCAGGTCAACGGGTTCTGCGCTATCAGGGACGAAAACATCTTCGTTCTGTTTGGCTATGCTGGCGATGGGGATTGTTCTTGCCCCGCATTCCCGAAGGACGCTGAAGGCAGCGTTTAGATGCCCCTTGCCGCCATCGATTAAAACCAGGTCTGGCGTAACGGAGCGATAATTATTTTCTTTGTCCATATCCTTGCGGAAACGCCTTCTCAGAACTTCCTGTATCATGGCATAGTCATCAATATGGTTTACCGATCTAATGCGGAAACGGCGATATTGTGACAGTGAGGGAATTCCTTTTTCCAGCACCACCATACTGCCCGTGGGCAGTGTACCCTGTGTGCAGGAGATGTCGTAACATTCTATCCGTACGGGTATACGCGGAAGCCGCAATTTCTCCTTTAATTCCTGTAGCCCGACGATTATGATGTCCTGTCCCACTCTTTGATTTGCTCTGGCCAATTGCAGTCCCTTGACAGCATTTTCTTCCACTGTCTTTATCAGTTGTTTCTTGCCGCCCTTTTGCGGTGTTAACAATTTTACACTGCCCCCTCTTTTTTTCTTGAGCCACTGCTTGAGGATGGGGGTCTCATATACGGGATATTGCAATAATATTGTGGGTGGTATGTGCGGAGCTGAAGAATAATATTGCTTCACGAAGCTGGTTAGCACCTGTTCAGGTTTCTCGTCGCTGATTCCTTCCATGATGAAGTGGCTGTGTCCGGTGATCTTGCCGCCGCGGATGAAGAAAACCTCCACATAAGCTTGTTTATTGTCCTTCGCCAGGGCGATCACGTCCTGCTCGCCTTTCAGACTGGTGGCGGTTTTTTGTCTGGCGACGACTTCTTCAATAGCCTGGATCTGGTCGCGGAGCGAAGCCGCCTTTTCGAATTGAAGCTGCCGGGATGTAGCCTCCATTTTTCTATTTAACTCTCTGCGTACTGTTTCCTGTTTGCCTTCCAGAAACAGGATGATTTGATTCAATGTTTCCCTGTACTCCTCGGGGCCGACAGCACCGATACAGGGGCCGGGGCAGCGATGAATATGAAAATTAAGACAGGGTTGCTTCTTTGTGCCGTTGATGGTTCCGGTACAGGAGCGAAAAGGAAAAGTTTTTCTCAAGAAGCTCAGAGTTTTGTGTACCGAGTTGACGCTGGGAAAGGGGCCAAAATATTTGGCGCCGTCATTCTTAAGGTGGCGGGTGATGTAAATACCAGGCCAGTTTTCGTTGGTAGTTATCTTGAGATAGGGATAAGTTTTGTCATCTTTAAGATTTATGTTGTAACGGGGACGGTGTTTTTTAATCAGAGTGCATTCCAGAACCAGGGCTTCCTGTTCTGAGGCGGTGATGATAAATTCGAAATCGTTTATGCTGGATACTAGCCGGCAGCCTTTTGCTGACAGATTCTCGGAAGAGCCAAAATAGCTTTTTATGCGGTTGCTCAAGCTAATAGCTTTACCGACGTAGATAACTTTACCATCATTATCCTTGAACAGGTACACGCCGGGATTGTTTGGTAAAGCTTTTAAGCGTTCCCGTAGCCGTATTGTTTTATTGTTAGTCATACAGGTTGATTGTAGCAGTATTGTTTTGGTATGGACAAAGTATTATTTTGTCCTCGGATGGCATTGTTGAAACAGATTATTGTGCTAAAATAGGGCTTACATGGAACGCCAGGATGTTGATACCTTTCTGAACTTTCTTGCCGGGGAGAAAGGCTGTTCCCAGAATACACTGGATGCCTATCATAACGATCTAACCCAGATGCTGGATTTTTTCCTCGCGGAGGGAATAGATAAGCTTGATTCGGATGGCGACAACCTTGTGATGAGTTTTTTGCTCAAACTCAGGGAAAAGGGATATTCTCCCAGCACGGTGGCTCGTAAAGTGGCATCAATGAAATCATTTTTCCGATTCATGTTTGAATCAGGCAGGCTGAAAGTTAACCCCGGTCGTAATTTGCTTTCGCCTCAGGTTGGCAAGCATGCGCCCGGGTATTTGTCCGAGCAGGAGTACCTTCGTTTGCTGGCCGAGCCGGCCGGATTGTCCACTCCCGAAGCGAGGAGAGATGTGGTGATGCTGGAGTTGCTTTACGCTACCGGTTTACGGGTGGGTGAGCTCGTGGCTTTAAACACAGCCGATATTGACTTGAAGCAGTGCCATATCTGTTGTGTTCATGGTAACGGTGTGCGGCAGCTTCCTTTTGATTCTCGCATTGGCAAATTGTTTGACGAGTATTTCAGGAACGCCCGTTTGGATTTGCTCTATAATGAAAGGGAGGATGCATTGTTTCTCAATAGGAGAGGGGGACGCCTTACCAGGCAGGGTTTCTGGCAGATTATTAAAAGCTACGCTATTAAGGCGGAACTGGAAATTAAAGTTACCCCGTATATTTTGCGACATAGCTTTGCTATCAATAAGTTGAATAAAGGAGTCAGGATTCAATCTGTGCAATATCTTCTGGGGCATGCTTACCTTTCCAGTACCAGAGTTTACAAACAGGTCTGAATTTTTGCGAGAGGTAGAGAAAACAATTGTCTGGAAAGTCTAGTCGTCGTGGGAAAAACCGCAAGGTTGATATGCGTGCAGTGCAGCGGATGGGACGGAGGGAATCTGTCGTTCGGCATCAGCCTGAGGTCGACGCCGAACGACAGATTCCAAGTCGCGACCTTCGTTATAGCTATGTAGCTGCCGATCTGCGTCGCATTGGCATTATTGCCGGCACCATGATTCTGATTATCGTTTTGCTGTTCTTTTTCCTGAATTAGTTTTGGGATTGGCAGGGTCGTGAAAACATCCCGGGATGTCTTGATTGAAGGTCTCAGCCGTGAGATCCAGGATAAAAAAGTACTGGAAGCCGTTTCGCATGTCCCCCGGGAAGCTTTTGTGCCCGAAGAATTGCGCCATCTTGCTTACGAAAATATTCCTTTGGACATAGGGTTTGGTCAGACTATCTCGCAACCTTTGATCGTGGCCTTAATGACTCAGTACCTGGAGCTAAAGGGAAGCGAAAAGGTCCTGGAGGTGGGCACTGGTAGTGGTTATCAGACAGCTATCCTGGCGGAACTGGCTGGGTGGGTCGTTTCGGTTGAGCGTATTCCTGAATTGGAGATAAGGGCACGGCAGACGCTGGAAAATCTCGGTTACCGTAATATCGCTGTCCGTTCTGCTGGCAAGACTTTAGGTTGCCCTGAAGAAGCTCCATATGACGTCATCATGGTTACCGCAGGAGCCCCCTGCCTTCCTCGTGACCTCGTGGAGCAGCTTGTTCCTGGAGGGAGATTGGTGGCTCCGGTTGGATCCCGTTGGCAGCAGGAACTGACCAGGCTTACCAGACAGCAGGATGGCGACAGAGTAGAAAAGCTGGGTGGGTGCTATTTCGTGCCCCTTATTGGTGGGGGTGCCTGGTCGGAGTGACCTGTCCCCTGAAAGAGTTGAGCAACCTGGTGTTGAGGTAAGGAATATGCCCCCAAGGGGATTCGAACCCCTGATCTTCAGCTTGAAAGGCTGACGTCCTAGGCCTCTAGACGATGAGGGCAAGCAGAGAGCATTTTAAGGGTATAGAGCTAAAGTTTCAAGTCCGCTTGTTTCCGGAAGGCCGAACATCAGGTTCATGTTCTGAATGGCTTGTCCTGCTCCCCCTTTAACCAGGTTGTCCAGGCAACTGATGATTATCAACCTTCCCGTTCGTTGGTCTATAATCGGGTGTATAAAGCAGAAATTGCTTCCCCATGCGTGTTTGGTATGGGGGGGCGTATCTATTATACGGACAAAAGGACTCTCCTTGTAAAATTCACGGTAAAGCTGTCTTATTTCTTCTTCTGCCCTGTCGCCTTCGGGGAGGACGCCGTTTTTTATTGTGGCATAACAGGAACTCAGTATCCCTCTGGTCATTGGCACCATATGAGGCACGAAGGTGAGGGAAAGAGGAATCTCGGAATCAAGTCCTTTCAACTCTTGTTCAATTTCAGGCAGGTGGCGATGCCCCTGGAGAGAATAAGCGCTGGTGTCTTCATTGGTTTCAGGATAGTGTGTTTTCTGGCTTAATGCCCTGCCGGCGCCAGAGACTCCTGATTTGCTGTCAGCTATAATATCCCCACGGAGAAGGCCTTTCTTCATAGCAGGAGCCATGGCCAGGATGATGCTGGTAGCGTAGCAACCGGGATTGGCTATTAATCTGGCGGTAGGAATATCGGGTTTATGCAGTTCGGGAAGCCCGTAAACAGCCTCTTCCACCAGGTCGGGAGAGGTGTGAGAAACCCCATACCACGACTGATACTCGCTGATGTTTTTTAGCCTGAAATCGGCACTGACATCAATTACCCGGATACTTTTGTTCAGTAAGTATGGCACTACATCCAGGCTAGCCGCATGAGGCATCGCTGAGAAAACGATGTCTATATCGTGGTCGATCTCGGCCGATATGGAAAGAGCGGTGTTACTGAATGAGGGAAAGATATCTCCTATTCTTTTTCCAGCGGCGCTTCTCCCTGTAATTGATGTAAGCTCTACCTGGGGATGCTGCAAGAGCAACCGGGCAAGCTCAGCGCCGATATAACCAGAGACATTTATAATACCAGCTTTTATCTGTTTCATTGATGACTTATCCTTCCGTTAATTTGCCATTATACTATAAGCAAAAGCGAGTTTGCTTAAATAGGGTAATCATGCTAGATTTATCGCCTGAGATGTGGTCATTTCTATATATTGTCAGAAAGACTGGTCAATTCTTGTTGCGGGAGAAACGATATGCCAAAGATCTATTTTATTGATGTAACTAATCGTGACGGCGTGCAGACGGCTAATCTGGGCTTGTCCAAGCTGGAAAAAACCATGATAAATATCTATCTTAATCAGATGGGTATTTTCCAGTCGGAGTTTGGTTTTCCCACGACGCGGCACGAGTCTCTTTATCTCCAGGCTAACCTGGAGCTTGCCAGCATGGGGGTCTTGCAGCCAATCCGCCTGGAGGGGTGGATCAGGGCGACTGTCGCGGATGTAGAAAAGGCCTTCGAGCTTGTACCTGCTTTGCGGCATCTGAATATCTCTATCTCCACATCGGAACAGATGATCCAGGGTAAATTCATGGGGAAGAAGAGCAAGGATGATGTGTTGAAAATGATGGTAGCTGCGCTGGATGCTGCCTGGTCCGCCGGTGCTGAGACCGTAGGGGTTAATGCGGAGGACGCTTCTCGGACGGATATTGATTTCCTAATTTCGTTTGCCAGGGCGGCTAAGGAGCACGGGGCACACAGGTTCAGGTACTGTGACACACTTGGCTATGATAATCCTTTCACTATTTACGAGACCGCGAAGGTGCTGGCGGAGAGCGTGGGAATCCCCATAGAGATACATTGTCATGGAGACCTGGGAATGGCTGTAGCTAATTCTCTGGCTGGAGCGAAGGGGGCTATAGATGGGGGGCAGGATGTCTATATCAATACCACGATTAATGGCATCGGGGAGAGGGCGGGCAACGCCGATTTCCTGGCCACGATGCTGGCTGTTACCAAGTCCAGGGGGTTCTCCGAGAAGTATCGACTGGGGAATCACATTGACCTGTCGAAGTCGTGGCGGCTGGCTAAATTTGCCAGCTATGCCTTCGGTGTTCCTATCCCGGTGAATCAGCCCGGCGTGGGCGCTAACGCTTTTGCCCATGCCTCGGGTATTCACGCCGACGGCGTTTTGAAGGACCCTCAGAACTATGAGCTATATGGTTTCGATGAACTTGGCAGAGGTGAGCCGGAGCTGGTGGAAACTGGCAGGGAAATCTGTTCGGGTGAATATGGCGGCATTTCAGGCTTCAAGCACCTGATGGGCAAGATGGAGGTAACCTTCTCGGACCCTGAAGAGGCAAGGAAGGTGCTGGAGCTCGTGAGATATGCCAATGTGGAGGCACAGAAGCCGCTGGTGGAGGACGAGTTGCTTTTCATCGCCAAGTATCCATGGATTGCTAAGAAGCTCTTGACCTTAAAACCTCTGGAGTGATTCTGCCGTGATTACAGTGTTTTGACTTGGCGTAGCTTACTTAGTATGTTCTTGACATTGAGCAAGAGCACCTTGATAATATGTTTTGTTATTTGTGCGGGTGTAACTCATCGGTAGAGTGCTTGCTTCCCAAGCAAGATGTCGTGGGTTCGAGCCCCATCACCCGCTCCATGGGAATTTGCGCGTGACGAGTTCAGATTTTATGGGCCGTTAGCTCAGCTGGTAGAGCACCTGACTTTTAATCAGGGTGTCGTGGGTTCGAGTCCCACACGGCTCACTTCCAATCTAAAAAACCGCAAAGAGGCTTCCGCCACGGACAATTATCACTAGTGACCTTCCAGAAACATATACCCGCGGCAGAAAAGAGGCGTTGTTAAATCGCCTGTTTTGGGGCAGGTAAAGATGGGGTTGATACGTATGATACAATGGCTGGAATGTTTTCGGAGGGAAAAGAAGGGATAATTAAACAGGAAACGGTATT
>JAUWOK010000041.1 GCA_030612165.1 Dehalococcoidia bacterium | reverse complement strand
AGACATATGATCTCTCCTGTATGACCGTCGAAAAGTTCTGCGCCTGCTCGAGCAAAGGGCACTTTTTGGCTCGGACTGATATTGGAGGCTCCACACACCACCATAATCCTTTCGGCCCCCACATCTACAGTCGCCAACCTTAAACGATCAGCATTAGGATGGGGCTCCACTGCCACCACCTCTCCCACCACCACTTTATCCCAGGAAGAGCTGGATTGGATGTTCACCACCTCTATCCCCGCCATGGTTAACTTTCCCGCTATTTCCTGAGGGGAAAGATTGATATCAACATAATCACTGAGCCATTTAAGAGAAACTTTCATCTCATTTTTCCTGAAAATTAGAACTGCTGCAAAAACCTCATATCATTACCATAAAAAAGGCGGATGTCATTAATGCCATAACGCAGCATGGGAATCCTTTCCACACCCATACCAAAAGCAAAACCCGTGTATACTGCGGGGTCAATGTCAACCCGTTTGAGAACATCAGGATGTACCATGCCCGCCCCCAGCACTTCAATCCAGCCGCTAAAACCGCAGACACGACAGCCAGCGCCATGACAGGACAAGCATTCAATAGCCACTTCTACTCCGGGTTCAACAAAGGGGAAATAATCACAGCGAAACCGCACTTTTCTCTCACTGCCAAAAAGAGAACGCGCACATTCGAAAAGAGTGCCTTTCAAATCTGCCATGGTAATACCTTTATCCACAACCAATCCTTCGACCTGACAAAACATGGATTCGTGTGTGGCATCGGTTGCTTCATATCTGTAAACTCTTCCAGGAATCACGACCCGAATTGGCGGCCGTTTTTGTTCCATCAACCTTATCTGTACGGGAGAGGTATGTGTGCGTAAAAGCCTCGCTTTGCTCCCCCTGTCGGCATCTATCCACAAGGTGTCAAACATATCCCGTGCCGGGTGCCCTTCAGGAATATTCAAAGCTTCGAAGTTATAATAATCCCATTCCACGTCAGGGCCTTCGAATGTTTGAAAACCCATGCCATTAAAGATCTCACAGATCTCATTGATGGCCTGAGTAATGGGGTGAAGCCTTCCTGTAAAAACCTGCCTGCCGGGTAAAGTGACATCGAGATTTTCTCGCTTCAAACAGGCAGTCAGGGAGGATTCATCCAGGATCTTTTTCTTCTCTGCTAGTTCAGCTTCGAAAGATAGCTTAATTTTATTGGTCTGCGCACCTGCTTCACGACGCTCGTCTAGCGGCAAAGTTTTCAGGGAACGCAACGACTGAATCAAAGCGCTTTTCTTGCCCAGATAGCGAACCCGCCACAATTCTAAATCTGCGAGGTTCTCAATCTTACGCAGCTCATCAAGAGCCGTTTTATAAAGCTCCTCCAGGTGCTCCAACATCAATCTGTTATTTTGCCTGTATCTTCCTGCGTAATAGCAGCTACCAACCTGGAAAAACCATCAGCGTCTTTAACTGCCATCTCTGCCAGCATCTTGCGATTTATTTCTGTGCCCGATTTCCTCAAGGCAGACATCAACTGGCTATAAGAGAATCCATTAAGCCGGGCGGCGGCATTGATACGCATGATCCATAAACGCCTGAAATCACCTTTGCGTTCTCGACGATGACAGTACGCATAATCCAGGGCATGCAACATGGATTCATGCGCCTGACGATATAACGCATGCCGCCCCAGCTTATGTCCCTTGGTCAACTGGAGTACTTTCTTATGTCTCTGGTGGGTAACTTTTCCACTTCTAGCTCGTGGCAAACTTGGCCTCCTCGTACTGTAAATATTATTTGTCGTTCTACTTGTATGGCAGAAGTCTCTTTACTCGCTTCACATCGGCGCTGGAAACTGCAATCATTTCATCATAGAGACGTTTTACTCTGGGGGCTTTTCTCCTCCTGAAATGACTCTTGCCACACTTAGCACGCAAAAGTTTACCGGTGCCTGTTATATGAAAGCGGCTCGCTGCACCTTTATGTGTTTTCAACTTTGGCATTAACCTTCACCTCTTTGGCTTTTTTATTACCAGGCCCGGGAGACAGTGTCATGAATATCGTTCTTCTCTCACTGGCAGGCTGCCCGCTGATTGCTGCCACGTCCTCCAATTCCTCTGCAAATTTCCGCAAGACTTTCCACCCCATTTCGGGATAGATAATCTCACGTCCACGAAAGCGCAACACTACCCGAACTTTATTGCCTTCCTGCAAAAACTTCCTAGCTTGGTTGGCTTTCGCTTGTAAATCGTGCGTATCTATTTTAGGCCTTAAACGAATTTCCTTAAGCACAGTAGACCGTTGGCTTTTTTTAACCTTCTGCTCTTTCTTGGACTGTTCGTATTTATATTTACCGTAGTCAAGAAAACGACATACAGGGGGCACCTCCGTCGGGGAAACCGCAACCAGATCAAGCCCCCTCTCGCCTGCCATCTGCAAAGCATCATGCAATGACATCACGCCCAAATCCTCCCCACCCTCGCCGATAAGCCGAACTTGCCTGGCTCTGATTCTTCTATTAACCGGTAATTGCCTGACTATATTTTTTACGTCCTCCAGTAAAAATTAAGACCTGTTTTCTACGGCCTCTCTTATCCTATCCCCCACCTGGGAGAGGGTTTGAGTGCTCAGATTCTCTCCATTCCGTAAACGCAACGATACACTCGAATCTTCCACTTCTTTATCTCCTGCTATGAGCATATACGGAATTTTCTCCATCTGGGCTTCCCTTACTTTCAAATTCATTCTCTCCGAACGGTCATCAATCTTGACACGAATACCCTGGCTTTTAAACCTGTTCCCTATCTGGTGAGCATATTCGCCATGACGATCGGCTATGGGTATTATCACCATCTGAACAGGAGCAAGCCACACAGGAAATGCTCCACCGCAATGCTCAATTAACGAAGCCATAAACCGTTCCATGCTTCCCAACACGGTTCGATGGATCATAACCACACGGTGTTCATGATTATCACTGCCAATATAGCAAACATCGAAGCGTTCTGGCAAGTTAAAGTCAACCTGGATGGTAGGCCCCTGCCAGGCACGCCCCAGAGCATCCCGTATTTTTATATCTATCTTGGGACCATAAAAGACACCTTCTCCGGGGTCCACAACGTAAGGCCACTCCATTTTTTGCAAAACCTGTTCTAGGGCATTTGTAGCACATTCCCACATTTCTTCAGTGCCGGCATATTTCTCAGGCTTGGTCGCCAGAAGTAATTCGTATTCATTAAAACCAAAGGTAGCCATCATATACTGAACTAATCTCAGTACCCCAGTAATTTCCTCCTCAAGCTGGTCAGGACGACAGAAAATATGAGCATCGTCCTGCGTAAAGCCTCTCACCCTTGCCAAACCATGCAGAACGCCGCTGCGTTCATAACGATACACTGTACCCAGTTCGGCATAACGCAAAGGAAGCTCTCTGTAACTATGTAATCCTGTCTTGTAAATTAAGATATGTCCTAAACAATTCATTGGCTTGAGAATATATTCCTGCCCTTCTACTTCCATAGGTGAATACAGGTGTTCGCGATAATGATCCCAGTGTCCGCTTTGTTTCCATAAATCCAGCTTGGCAATATGAGGTGTATAGACAATGTCATAGCCCTGTTTTATATGTTCTTCTTTCCAGAAATCTTCAATAACCCGGCGCACTACCGCTCCCTTCGGGTGCCAGTAAATTAATCCTGGGCCAGCCTCTTCGTGTATGCTGAACAGATCCAGATCTCTGCCCAATTTCCTGTGATCACGTTTGCTGGCTTCTTCCCGACAGGCCAAATACCTCTCCAGTTCCTCCTTTGAATCAAACGCCACGCCATAAATTCTCTGGAGCATGGGCCGATTCTCTTTACCTCGCCAGTAAGCACCTGCTATATGAGTAAGTTTAAAAGACCCAATCTCTCCCGTAACGGCCACATGGGGGCCCCGACACAAATCGATAAATTTACCTTGTTTATAAATAGTTACTACGTCTTCGAGAAGCTCGTCAATAAGCTCCAGCTTATATGGTTGACCAGCAAAAAGCTCGCGAGCCGCTCCTTTAGTCACCTCTTCTCTCAAGAAAGGTGTGTTAGCGGCGACAATTTCCCTCATTTTTTCCTCAATTAACGGCAAATCTTCTGACACCAAAGACCTTGACAATTCAAAGTCATAATAAAAACCGTCTTTGATAACCGGACCAATACCAAACCTGGCTGCAGGGAAAACATCCTGCACTGCTTCCGCCATTACGTGAGCAGCAGAGTGTCTCCTTTCCCTCAAATTTTCTTCTTTATTATCCATTTTCAATATGGGCGATACTGGATTTGAACCAGTGACCTCTGCGATGTCAACGCAGCGCTCTAACCAGCTGAGCTAACCGCCCCCACCCGAAGGGATTGTAGCAAACACGATTAAAGTAGGTCAAACATTGGCATTTTACGGTAACAGTATGACTTTGATATATAATATCCTGAAATAAACTGGCGAAGGAGTATTAGTTTGCATTTTATCAGACTAGGAATGGCACAACTCAACCCTATTGTCGGTGCCATGGCGAGCAATACGGAGAGAATTATCTCTTTAATATGCGAAGCAGAAGCCCTGAATGTTGATCTTCTCACTTTTCCTGAAATGGCTATTACTGGATATCCACCAGAAGACTTGCTGTTCAAACCTTCTTTCATTCAGCAAAACCAGGAGAACCTCAGAAAGATAACAGAACATGTCTGCAATACAGCAGTGATAATAGGCTTTATTGACGGTTCAAACAAAGATAAACTATACAATGCTGCCGCCCTGCTGTACGATAAAAAACTAATCGGCATTTATCATAAAATACATCTCCCCAACTACGGCGTTTTTGATGAAAGAAGATATTTCCAGGAGGGGACAGAAAATGTCGTCTTTAACATATATAATATCGGCGTGGGAATCACCATCTGCGAAGACATATGGCACGAATCAGGGCCGGCTATCACCCAGGCTCAAGCCGGGGCACAGTTACTCCTTAATATAAGCGCTTCCCCTTACTCTGTTGGAAAACACAAAGCCCGCCAGGCAATGCTTTCCGCCAGGGCCAGCGATAATATAGCTATCGTAGCTTACAATAACATGGTAGGTGGTCAGGATGAACTGGTTTTCGATGGAAACAGTATGCTTTTTGATGAAAAGGGTACTCTTCTGGCTCAGGGCAAACAGTTCAAAGAAGATTTTATAGTACATGATTTGGATATAGAAGCGGTATCCCGTTCACGTTTACACGGAACGCTTTACCAAAAAGATACTTTGTCGGCTGATCGAATGGCAACAAAAGTCGTTCATGTGAATGTACCAAAATCAAACTCAGCAATTCCGAAGCCTACCCTACCATCAAGGCGAATCGAATCTGTAGAAAAACTCGACGAGATATATCAAGCACTTATTTTGGGAACAAGAGATTATGTACACAAAAACGGCTTCTGCAAGGTGGTTATCGGTCTGTCCGGAGGTATCGACTCAAGTCTTGTTGGGATCATAGCAGTGGACGCATTGGGAGCAAAAAACGTTACAGGCATAGCTATGCCTTCCCCATATACATCAGCAGAAAGCCAGCTTGATGCCGAAAAACTGGCTCAAAATCTGAGTATTAACTTCAGTACCATTTCCATTAACAAAATTCTTGATTCCTATCTGGAAACATTAACTGAATCTTTCCGAAATGCCTCTCCCGACACAACCGAGGAGAACATACAGGCACGCATTAGAGGTAACATCCTGATGGCATTATCCAATAAATTTGGGTGGCTTGTCCTCACTACCAGCAACAAGAGCGAGTCAGCCACAGGTTATACTACGCTCTACGGAGATATGGCTGGCGGATTTGCCATACTCAAAGATATTCCCAAAACAATGGTTTACGATTTATCCCGCCACAGAAACAGAAAGGCAGGAAGGGAAATAATCCCGGCCAGTATTTTAATAAAAGCACCATCTGCTGAGCTGAGAGAGGGACAACAGGACATAGACACCCTTCCCCCTTATGAAATACTGGACCCCATATTGAGAGCATATGTAGAGGAAGACATGACATGTGATCAGATTTCTGCCCTGGGATTCGATATCGCGATCGTAAGAAAGGTGATTCAATTGGTTGACAGGAGTGAATATAAGCGGCGGCAGTCGCCTCCAGGCATAAAAATAACTCCCATGGCCTTCGGCAGAGACAGAAGGTTACCTATAACAAGCCATTTCAAAGGCTAAAACAGGCTATTTTAATCAAATTTAACGATGGAGGGAGAAAAACAATGATTCTAACAACCACAGAAAATGTAGGGGGAAGAGAAACCAGGGAGATTCTTGGTATGGTCAGGGCCAGTACATTTATGACCAGCGGAGTCCAGCGCGGCATGCTCGGCGGACTTATAGCCACATTCCGCAACGAGGCAGGCCAACAGGCCGACAAATTATGGGAAGGCAGAGAAGAAGCCCTGGCAAGATTGACGGAGCAGGCAGAAACATTGGGGGCGGATGCTATTGTGGGAATACGTTTTGCCACAGCAATGGTAACTCAGGGTGCCGCCGAAATGATGATTTACGGTACAGCCGTAAGAACCCTATAATACGAATACCTATGCTATGTTGGGGGAGGCTACGGCATGGAAATATGTATGAAAAGGAGAAACAGAAATGATTGTAGTCACCAAAGAACAAATAGAGGGCAAACCTATCACAAAAGTCCTGGGATTGGTCAGGGGAAGCACCATTAGAGCCAGACATGCAGGACACGATATTATGGCTAGCTTTCGGAATCTTGTCGGGGGTGAAATTAAAGACTACACGGTTATGCTGGCGCAGGCCAGGGAGGAAGCTCTGCAAAGAATGATAGAGCAAGCGGAAGGAATGGGTGCTAATGCCGTGGTAAGTGTGCGTTTCACCACTTCGGCGGTCATGGGAGGCGCAGCCGAAATACTGGCGTATGGAACGGCAGTCAAAACAGGCTAGAATGGTTTAGATAGCTTTACCAATTTTGTCACTTTTTTTTGACATCACAGCTCGCTGTTGATAGGATGTTGTCTTGTTTGCTGTTGCTTACAGGCAGGTTTTTGCCGGTTTATGCAGAAATGAAGAAAATACAAATCAATGAGAACTTCTGTGTCAATTGTGGTCTCTGTAAGGTTTATTGCACAGTAGAACATTCTCAAACAAAAGATATTATCAAGGCTTTCAAAAGAGAAAGCCCTGCTCCTGTGCCTCGCGTTCGTACGGAGTCCAATGGTGATATTTCTTTTGCCGTTCTGTGTCAGCATTGCGCCGAGCCCTGGTGTGTCTATTCTTGCCTTACAGGAGCAATGCACAAGGATCCCGAAAGTAATGCTGTTGTCGTGGACGAGGAGAAGTGTGTAGGTTGCTGGACGTGCATTATATCCTGTCCTTATGGAATACTTACCAGAGATGGAGATCATAAACACGTAGTCAAATGCGATCTCTGCCCCGACAGAGAAATTCCTGCCTGTGTGGATAACTGTCCCAATGAAGCTTTAACGCTGGTTGAGGACGTAGAGGAAATATGCCAGGCAGTGACATAAGTTCAGGGAAAGAGCTAGGCTCACCAGCATCTTCGAATAACCAGAGATGATAGCGATTATTGATTATGGCGCCGGAAACTTACGCAGTGTCGCTAATGCTGTCCGCAAAGTGGGATATCGGCCAGAGATCACAAAAAATCCCCAGGACATACTGGATGCTACCGCAGTTGTGCTTCCTGGTGTTGGTGCCGCTCCTGACACTATGGATAATCTGCGATCCATTCACATGATTGAGGCCATAAAACAAATAATCCATCAGAAAAAACCGCTGCTGTCCATTTGTGTGGGGCTACAGATACTGTTTTCGCAAACAGAGGAAGGGGGCTGTCATAAATGTCTGGGGGTATTTCCCGGTAACGTAAAAAAATTACCGCCGGCATTAAAGATTCCCCATATAGGATGGAACCAGGTGAAGCAGACGAGGCCCCACCCTGTGTTTGAAGGCATACCTGATAAAACCAATTTTTATTTTGTGCACAGTTACTATGTAGAACCCCAGGACGCCTCGATAATAGCAGGCACGACGGATTATGGAAAAACCTTTTGCAGTATGATTATAAAAGACAACTTGCTGGCGACCCAGTTTCATCCTGAACGCAGTGGCGAAGATGGATTGAGAATATATGCCAATTTCTTGAAGCTGGCAATGGACGGAGAATAAGTACAGATGAGAACCAAGTACTTAATTATAGGAAATTCAGCTGGCGGTATCGGTGCTGCTGAGGCAATACGTGAAAAGGACAGGAAAGGCAACTTAACCATTGTTTCCGAGGAAGCTATCCCTGCTTATTCCAAGCCTCTTATTTCCAAATATTTAAGCGGAGAGCGCACCACTGATAACATCCTGTATCGCCCTGCCGAATTCTACGAACAAAACCACATTACTTTTCTTTCTGGTGAAAAGATAACAGGAATAGAAGTCGACAGCAAAACCGCACAATGTGCAGACGGGAAAATTATACAGTGGGAAAAGCTCCTGCTCGCTACGGGAGGAAAGCCCATCGTCCCTAAGATTAAAGGACTGGATAAAGAAGGTGTCTTCACTTTTACTTCTCTTAGCGACGCCGTGGCAATCAATACCTCCCTGGCACAGGGACAGAAGGTGGTAATTATCGGAGGCGGTCTTATTGGTATCAGTGCAAGTGAAGCCCTGTTTAAACGTGGAGTTGATATCACAGTAGTGGAAATGAAGGACCGCATATTGAATACTATTCTG
>JAUWOK010000063.1 GCA_030612165.1 Dehalococcoidia bacterium | reverse complement strand
CTACACAGTATCAGAAAAGTGATATTTTCCGGGCAGACTCCTTTTCAAGCCGTTGATATTTTGGAGCTGGGCAGTTTTGGCTTGTGCCTTGTCCTTGACGGTAAAATTCAATCCAGTGAAAGAGATGAGTTTATTTATCATGAGTCTCTGGTGCATCCTGTTATGCTGGCTCATCCCGACCCCCGCAGAGTTCTCGTGATTGGTGGAGGGGAAGGAGCCACTTTACGAGAGGTGCTGGCACACCGCACGGTGGAACGGGTGACCATGGTTGACATTGATGAAGAAGTGGTAAATATCTGCCGTCGTTTTCTCCCTTCTTTTCACCAGGGTTCTTTTGATGATACCAGGGTAGATCTTTGTTTTGCTGATGCCAGGGAGTTCTTGAGCCGAGGTGATGATAAATTCGATGTTATTATTGTTGACCTGGCCGACCCTGTAGAGGGAGGCCCTGCCTGCCTGTTATATACTCGGGAATTCTACCAGCTTGTCCGTAACAGTCTAGCAGATGGCGGTATCGCTGTTATCCAATCTGAGCCTGCTGGATGGCTGAACGGGCAGAATTTTGCTGCTATCAATAACACCCTGAAAGTTGTTTTCCCTCTGGTTTCACCGTACCAGGTTCACATTCCCTCCTTTGTTGACCTTTGGGGATTCACCTCTGTTTCTCTAAACATTGACACTGCTGTCCTTTCTCCAGGAGAAATTAATAGGAGAATATCAGACAGGTTGACGAAACAAACCAGATCCTATGACGGAGTTAGCCATTGTGCCATGTTTTCTTTGCCCAAGCATTTGCGGGAAGAGATGGCTAAAATAAAAGTGGTTATCAGTGATAGCGATCCTGTGTTTATCTATAGAGATCTTCTGAGGAGCTAGTTTCAGAAATGGTATAATACTGGACCCTCATGGATATTGTTGCTTCGTTCAATCCTTCTCAAAGGCAAGCTGTGGAAACCACAGAAGGGCCCTTGCTTGTTCTCGCCGGTCCCGGCAGCGGTAAGACGAGAGTGATTACGCATCGTGTCGCTTATTTAATTCGTGAATGTGGGATTAACCCTTGTTGCATTATGGTGGTGACCTTTACCAATAAGGCTGCCAGGGAGATCCAGGAGAGGTTGGTTTTGCTTCTGGGGCAACAAGAGAAAGGAGTAACTCTGGGTACTTTCCATTCCATATGTGCCCGTATTTTGCGCCGCGAGGGCAAAACAGTTGGTCTCAGTCCTGACTTTGTAATATATGACGATGATGATCAATTAGGCTTGATCAAGCAGGTATTGCGGGAAAGCAACCTTGATGCCAAGAAGTACACCCCCCGCTCCCTCCTGTCCGCTATCAGCAGTGCCAAGAACCATTTACTCGACACTGAAGCATATGCCGCGCAAGCTCAAAGCTATTTTGAGGAAATAGTTCAGAGAGTTTATGAACGTTATCAGCGCTTGCTTCAGCGAGGGCAGGCAGTAGATTTCGACGACCTGCTGTTGAAAACGGTGGATCTTTTTAATAAACATCCTGCCGTTCTGGAAAAATATCAGGCTGATTATCACTATGTCATGGTGGATGAATTTCAGGATACAAATGCTGTTCAATATATTTTCATAAAACAATTGGCCGGTGGCCACCATAATATTTGCGTAGTGGGTGACCCGGACCAATCCATCTATTCCTGGCGGTTTGCTGATATAGGTAACATTAGGAGCTTTGAAGAGGAGTTTCCCTGCACCAACGTTGTTTTATTGGAACAGAATTATCGTTCTACCGGAAATATTCTGGAGGCGGCGTCGGATATTATTGCGGGGAACGTGCAGCGTAAGCAGAATAAGTTGTGGACGGAAAATGAAGAAGGTGCCAAGATTACTGTTGCCGAAAGCTTGAGCGAAGAAGAAGAGGCTCATTTTGTAGCTGAAGAAATAGAAAGGCTTGTCAAAGAGGAAGGAATGTCTTTTAAGGACAGTGCTGTCATGTATCGGGTAAATGCACAGTCTCGGGTGCCGGAGGAGATATTCATACGCTATAATATTCCGTACAGGCTTATCGGCGGCACGCGTTTTTATCATAGGCATGAGGTAAAAGATGTTATCGCTTATCTCCGCCTTATTCATAATCTTCAGGATGACTTAAGTCTGCTCCGAATAATAAATGTCCCGGTGCGCGGAGTCGGGCAGCGTACGATACAGCGGATACAGGAATGGGCTGGAACAAAGAAGGTTTCTCTGTATGACGCGCTGAAGCAGATTATGAACGAAGAAAGTTCTCCTTTTAATCCCCGTATCACGCAGGCCTTAACGGGTTTTGTCTCTCTTATTGATGATCTCATGACCGAGAGCAGGTGTCTTGACCTGCCCAGCCTGATAGATAGAGTAATAGAGAAAACGGGATACAGGGAATACCTCATGGAAAGGGAGGGGGGAGAGAGCCGCTGGGAGAACATTCTGGAGTTGCGGGAAGTAGCTGCAGAATTCAGCGAATTTGAACCTCACGAAGCCAGGGTCTCTTTCCTGGAAAAGGTTAGCTTGGTTTCGGAAGTTGATGGATTGGATGATAGGGTAGATGCTGCGACCTTAATTACATTACATCAGGCCAAAGGGTTGGAATTTCGGGTGGTTTTCATTGTTGGCATGGAAGAGGGCCTTCTGCCGCATAGAAGAGCTTTTGACAGCCCAGAGGAGATGGAAGAGGAACGTCGCCTTTGCTATGTCGGGGTGACCCGAGCAAAAGAGCGTCTATATTTACTGCGTACCTACCGCCGCAGTTTTTTTGGCACCAGAACGGCAAACCCACCATCCCGTTTTCTGCGGGATATTTCATCTCACCTGGTTATCAACGGGGGGTCGCTGGAAAAGTATCTTAAACCGGAGCGCATTTTCAACCCCCAGCTGGAGGGCGAGGATTTTCTTGATAATGAACTAACTCTGAAAATTGGTGATTATGTTCGCCATAGTATGTTTGGCGATGGCGTAGTAGTGGACTGTTTTCCCGTCAGGAATGATTATGAGATAATCGTGGATTTCAAGGGGGAGGGAGTAAAAAAACTTTTGTTTAGTCTGGCTCCACTGGAAAAGTTGGAGGGACAGGAGGTTCCTGTTTCCTGGCGTTAAGTAAAAAGTGCAGACTACGCGGGAGATGGTTCATGTTTGTTAAAATTCTTCCTGACGAGGTAGTTTCCAGGATTGCCGCTGGTGAAGTCGTTGAAAGGCCGTCCTCGGTGGTGAAAGAGCTGCTGGAGAATTCCCTTGATGCCGGTGCCACGCGGGTTGAAGTGGTGGTAGAAGGGGGAGGGGTGGATCTGCTACGGGTGGCTGATGACGGTGAAGGTATCTTGGCGGCGGAAGTGGAAATGGCTTTTTTGCGGCACGCTACGAGTAAACTTAACTGTCTTGACGACCTTGATAATCTTTCCAGTCTTGGTTTTCGAGGAGAAGCTTTACCCAGTATTGCCGCGGTTTCTGAAGTGGAGGTTCTCACACGAGCAGCTTGTGAACAGTCGGGAAGCTATATATGTCTCAATGGGGGCAAGGTGGGTTGCCATGAAAGTCGTGCCAGGTCTTGCGGTACCACGATTGCCGTGCGACACCTATTTCGTCATTTTCCTGCCCGCCTTAAGTTTCTTAAGGCTGTGCATACGGAGAATAGCCATATTGCTCATGTAGTAAGCCAGTATGCTCTGGCTTTTCCTGAAACGAAATTTAACTTGCATATCGATAATCGTTCCAGCCTCCAAACTGAAGGGAGTGGCTCCTTGCGGGAGACGGTGAGTTGCGTGTACGGATTGGCAGCGGCCCGTCGGATGCTTGAGGTCAGCGAAACTGGCACGTCATTCAGTGTCAGTGGGTTGGTCGGTCCTCCTTCCCTTTTTCGTTCCGATCGCACCTGCCTTAGTTTTTTTGTAAATCGAAGATGGGTGCGCAGCCCTATGCTGGCACAGGCGGTAGAAAAAGCTTACTCCGGTTCACTTATGACGGGTAAGCATCCATACGCCATGCTTAATATCTTTTTACCGCCCGGGGAGATTGATGTTAATATCCATCCTGCGAAGACGGAGATAAAGTTTCATCGTGAGAGGGACGTCTTTGCTATGGTGAAGAAGGCCGTGGGAGAGGCCTTGAACAGGGCACCCCTGTATCAGACCGGGCACGAAACGGTTACCACCTTTTTGCCGCTGTCTGATGACTCGCACGCTCAGTTTGTGAGTGAGCATGCGAGTCATGCTTACGCAACCCTTCCATTGCCCGATGTTGGTTTGCCCGTCTTACGTATTATGGGGCAGTTATCTGGTACCTATATTGTTGCAGAAGGGCCAGATGGGCTTTATTTGATAGACCAGCATGCGGCTCACGAACGCATAGTTTACGAAGATATTATGGCTAGGTGGTCTCGCCGGGAGATGGAATCTCAGGGGTTGCTGGAACCACTGACATTGGAGCTTAATCCCGGCGAAGAAGAAGGGCTGAAAGAACAGAAAGACGCTTTTTCCCGGCTGGGTTTTGATATTGAACCTTTCGGGAGCAGAACCTATTTGGTGCGTGCCGTGCCTGCGTTATTATGGGAGACGGACGTCCAGGAGGTGACCAGGTCGTTGATTGGTGTGATTGCGGAGCAGGGGGGAGTTCTTCCGCAAGAAGAGAAGCTGGCACAAGTTTTAGCCTGTCATGGTGCTATCAGGGCAGGACAGCAATTGGGCGAGCCGGAGATGAGAGAACTGGTGCGGCAGCTTGAGCGCTGTCATCAGCCACGTACTTGTCCTCATGGTAGGCCTACGGTGATTCATCTGGATTCGCATTATCTAGAAAAAGAGTTTGGCAGGCTAGGTTAAGTGGTTTTGGCAAATAGAGCGGCATGATTTGTCAGTCTATGTTGTTCAAAAGCAGACGCAGGTTTACATGTTCTGCTAATTGCATATAATATATTAATCAAGCACGTCTGGAACAGAAAGGAGAATCAGGTTCATGCAAACTTACGCCTATGGCTTTCCCCGATTGGGAAAAAGCAGGGAATATAAGAAGCTAATTGAGGGCTATTGGGAAGGAAAAGTTTCCCGAGATAGCCTTCTACAGGGCATAGATGCGCTGGAAAGAAACAGGCTAGCTATTTACGAGGAACATGTTGATTTTTTCCCCGCAGGAGAGATGACCTTGTATGACAATATGCTGGACACCGCTTTGATGGTGGGAGCATATCATCCTGCTGGCCTGGACGGGTACTATGAATTGTGCCGGGGAAAAGAGGCACTGGAGATGACGAAGTGGTTCAATACTAATTACCACTACATTGTCCCGGAGCTCGGCCGCCTGGCGGAAGCGCAGCCGTTTGAGGCAGCCTGGAATAAACCTGCCCAGGAGTTACAGAAACATGAAAAAGGTATTCCCTACTTCATTGGTCCATTCACCTTCTTAAAGCTTTCCAAGGGAATTAGCCATGGTAAATTCGAGGATTTGCTGCTGGCACTAGGTGATGTTTATGGCGAGTTATTTAAGGACTTTAAAGAAGTACATCTTGACGAACCTGCTTTTGTTATGGAACTTTCCGCTGATGAAATAAAGATGATCAGGAAGATCTATGAAAAGCTTGGGCGCCGATGTGATATCAACCTCTTCACCTACTATGCTTCCGTGGATTTCCTTGAAGTCCTGTATGACCTGCCTGTGAAGGCTCTGGGGCTTGACCTGGTCAATGGCAGGGATAA
>JAUWOK010000003.1 GCA_030612165.1 Dehalococcoidia bacterium | reverse complement strand
GCCCGGGCACCTTATCTCCGTCTTTTTGCCAGAATCAAAAGCCGCCACGGTTACCACGGGGTTTTCCGCTATATTTCGATATGTCACCCCAGCGACAAGTTCCCCGAATACCAGCGTGCTTCCATCCAACACCATTTTCATTCCCTTGGCTGCCACATTAGGCTGTCCTGCCTTGCTTGCCGTACCTATCACCCATATTTGCTGTGCAAGGAGCTCCTTCTGCTCTTCTGTTAAACTGATCGCCATCTGTTTTTCCTCCTGTTAATTTTTTATATTACCTGCCATTTGTTATTATCCGCCTACGGTCACTCTTAATCCGTATCCTTTAAGCTGTTCCTCAAATTTCTGCACCGCCTCGTCAGGCAACAAATCCTTCTTGTAAAACAGCTCCTCTCTTCCAAGCATCCTGTACTTCCCCGAAGCATAGTCATGATAGGGCAAAAGATCAATATCGTTCACACCTGCGGATTTAGCAAAATCCCCTAGCTGGCGTAAAAACTCTTCGTTATCATTTATTTCAGGTATTAACGGAATACGAAAATGGATTTCTGTCCTTCCCGCTATCGTGCGCGCGTTCTCCAGTATTACCTTATTTGATACTCCTGTTATCTCTTTATGACGCTCGTCATCCATTAGCTTTATGTCATATAAAAACAAATCTGTATACGGAATCAGCTTCTCCATCTCTTCCGCTGTCCCATAACCACTGGTATCGACACAAGTATGTATTCCTTTTTGTCTTGCCACCTGCAAAAGCGCTGAAGCAAAATCAGCCTGATACAGGACCTCCCCTCCAGATAAAGTCATCCCCCCCCCACTATTAACATAAAAAGGCATATCTCTCTCTACCTCGTCCATCACCTCTGCCACGCTCAAACGCTCTCCCACTTTCGAAAGCGCCCCGTAAGGACATACCTCCGCGCACTTCATGCACAAAGTACACTTGTCATAATTTATCCTCTGGTCCGACTCCAGGTCTATAGCCCCGGGTACAGGACATACCGCGGCACACGTCCCACAATGAGTACATTTCGTCAAATGAAAATATATTTCCGGCTCAGGACTCCATGTTTCGGGATTATGGCACCACGGACAACGCAACAAACATCCTTTTAAAAACACTGTAGTCCTGATACCCGGTCCATCATTCACCGAATATCGCTGCATCTGAGTTATCATTCCTGTAACTGCTTTCAAATCCTGCTTCTCTGCCGTTAACACAATACTAACCCCCTTTTTTATTTTGCCCTAAAGCCCGTTCACATTATATAATATAATATAATATAACTTTTGCTTACGCAACACGTAATCAGCATCAGGAAAAGAATTCACTGCTTCAGCAGCTTAATCCATAAATACCCGCTTACCTTCGTCTTTTCTTTTCTGGTCGTTTTACTGGCATTTGTTATAGCAAATTTCTGAAGCATCCTCTTTAACGATCTTTCACTTGTTTGTACTTTTCATACACATAAATATCAAATTGTATTATCATTCTATATTACAATTAAAAGGAACAGCTATCGTGCACGATAATCTCATACAGCAAGCTTTGCAATATCTACCCCACCAACTAGCAGAGCTAGTCACAAGTGTTAAGAGTCAGGCAGACTGCCTGGGGCAAAAGGCATATCTTGTAGGTGGAATTATCAGGGATATGCTTTTGGATTGTCCTAACTTCGACCTCGATATAGTCGTTGAAGGTGATGCCATAATTCTGGCCCAGGAAATAGCTAAAACCACAGAAGCAAAAACGCTGGCAAGCCACTCCCGTTTTGGCACGGCCAAGCTTGGTTACAAAAGTTTCATCATAGATCTCTCCACTGCCCGACGTGAAATTTACCCTAAACAGGGAGCACTACCGTTGGTAACGCCAGGCACCATCGAAGAAGATCTTGCCCGTCGCGATTTCACCATCAACTCTATGGCTATCTGCCTTTCTCCCTGTCATTATGGAGAATTGCTTGATCCTTTCGACGGCAAAGAAGATTTGGAGCAAAGATTAATTCGCATTTTGCATCCCCAGAGCTTTCAAGATGACGCCACCAGAATACTGCGGGCCATTCGTTATGAACAGCGCCTAGATTTCAGATTGGAAAAAGAAACATCCAGATTGCTTAAGCAAGATATCCCCATGCTGGACACCATAAGTGGAGATCGCATAAGACATGAACTAGAATTGATATTCAGGGAAAAATATCCGGAAAAAATCCTGAACAGTCTGGATAAATTGAATGTCCTGCAATATTTAAACCCTCACCTTAAAGCCGGCAGGAGGTTGGCCAACAATTTCAACAAAGCACGTTTACTGGTCAGTGCCAATCAGCTTCTTTCCCTTTACCTGTGCCTCCTTATTTACCCCCTGGAAGAAAAAGACACGGAACAATTCGCCCGCCGTTTTAAAATACCGGCGAAGCAAACACGCTTGCTGCTGGACACGCTCCGAATTAAAAAGCAGATAACCCTGTTAAGCGACCCATGCATGAAAAATAGCGAGATTTACTCTCTGCTTTGCAATTATACCCCTTTATCCATTCAAGCAAATATCATAGCTTCAAATTCTGAAAGAGCACGCGGGAACCTCAACCTCTACCTGCGTAAATTGCGCCATATTAAACCTGTTCTTACTGGAGAAGCATTGCAAAAACTGGGGATCCCTATTGGGCCAGAAATAGGCAAAACATTACAATTTTTACTCAAAGAAAAACTAGACGACAAGGCAAAAACCAGGCAGCAAGAAGAACGACTGGTATTATCAACCGCTAAACCATGTCGGAAAGAAGGCAACAACTTTCATCCCCCCGTAGCATAACAACAGGTACTTGGGAAATTTTCCCGCCCAGCAAAAGAACAAAAACTTCCTCAAGGGCATTTTTAATGCCCCGGCAACCAGCCCCGCTATATCAAAAGGCAAAACTGGCTGTAAGGCCATAAAGAACACTGCCCTTGAGCCATGCCGCTGCACCCATCCTGCAATCTTTCCATAATTCTCCATATGTTCGTCACTTATTATTTTTTTCCCGACATAACCGGCATAATAGCCAGTGATTTCACCCACACTTCCTGCTACGCTGGCCACAAGAGCCACCAGCAAAGGATCTTGGCGCGACGCCGCAGCCACCAGAAAAACTGCAACAAATGGCAGCGGAACTATAACAGCAGCATTGCTCAAGAAAACAATGCCAAAAATTACCAGATAAGCAGCCAGAGCAAACTCCTGTGACAGTGCACCGAAACGAGATTCCATATAGCCCATTAAAAAATAAAGGCCAATGCTCAGACCAATAACGACCAATCCAAAGATTGCGACCTTGAGCCACTTTTTGCGTTTTCCGCCCCATTTAATAACCATCGTTTTGTCTATAAGAAGAAACCACACAACTTCTCAAATTGCTTTCCTGGAGTCGCCTGCAAATATTATCAGCCTGTTCTTTATGACAAACCAAAGAGAAGAGAGCCGGCCCAGAACCCACCAACTGAACGTTAGGCGCTCCGGCTTTTTTGAATTCTGCGGCATATTCGGCAAGGACAGGAAAAACCTCCATTGCCACTTTTTCAAAAACATTGAACATGAGAGATTGATCGGGAACTTCACCATGAGCCAGGCAGGATAAAGCTCTTTGAACAAACTCCCCCCGAGTAAAATAAGTAGCATCTAATTTATGGTACATTCGTTCTGTTTTAGCCGGCATTACAGCCAGCGCAGGAAAAAGCAAGACAAACCATGACGGCGACAAGCCGGGTAAAACCTGCACTTTTTCTCCCCTTCCTTCTACCAAAGCTGTTCCTCCATAAATAAAAAAAGGGACATCCGCTCCCAGCTTACCCGCCAACTCTGCCAAATCAGAAAGAGACAACTCCAATTTCCAGATTCTGTTAAGAACAAAAAGGGTAGCAGCAGCATCGCTGCTCCCCCCACCCAAACCCATTCCCCAGGGAATGCGTTTGTGAAGTTTGATATTGACCCCGCAAGAAATCCCTGCAAGCTTTTTGAGCAACAAGGCAGCCTCCACCACCAAGTTGCCTTGTTGCAGGACAGGTTCGTTGCATTCAAAAGAAATACCCACACCTTCTTCAAAATTGATAACATCACAAAGATCTATCGCGTGCACGATGCTCTGCACTCTGTGATATCCAGTGTCAAATTTATCCACCACTTCCAGAACAAGATTCACTTTAGCAGGCGCTTCCGCGGTTAACATGACATTTGCTCCCTGAAACAAACAAATTTCTCATAAACCATGCTCCACTCTTCAATGGTAAGAGTTTCCGCCCTCCGTTTAGCGTCTATTCCCATTTGCGACAACAACGTAGCCACTTGTGCGGAGGGCAAAGCAAGAGCGTGGGCCAAGGAGTTCTGTAATTGCTTGCGGGGTGCGTGAAATCCACAACTGACTATGTCCAGAAAACCAGCAATGTCAGCAATCTTAACAAGAGGCTCCTGATAAACATCTAAACGCAGGATAAGCGACTCCACTTTAGGCACAGGGCGAAAACTGCAAGCCGGTACAGAAGCCACAATAGTAGGTCTGCTGAAAAGTTGTACGCTCACAGCAAGTAGCCTCATCTTCCCTGGTCGAGCGGCAATAGCTTCCCCCACTTCCTTTTGCACCATAATTACCATTAAGGATGGTTTCGCCGAAGCTTGCAAAAAATGACGCAAAATGGGTGATGTAATATAGTAAGGAAGATTAGCTACCACTTTATATTTGGACATCGGATTATCTTCTCCGCGCAAATCACCAATAAGCGAAGAAGGAGAAATATTGAGGATATCCCCCTGTATAATCTTCACGTTGGAGCAAGACGCAAGATTCCTTTTCAATATCCTGACCAGACGGTGGTCCAATTCTACTGCAACAACGCTACCCGCCACCGAAGCTAATTTCCTAGTCAGCACACCCAGCCCCGGCCCCACCTCCACCACAACATCCTCCTTATCAAGTGCTGCCGCAGAAAGAACCTGCCCTAACACGTTTTCGTCCACCAAAAAATGCTGACCTAAACTCTTTTTGGCCCTGAACTCAGATTCCTCAGAGCAACGCTTGTTGCAGCACTCCATCTCGCACCTCGTAAAAATTATACTTCATAAATAAAAGGCGAAAAGGGCCGTGCACCTGTTCTCGTCCCTTCCTTTGCAGAACCCTTCTGACAGCCAACTCCAACCAGGTTCCCCTAAAACACCCAGAGGAAACTACTTACCGCTGCTTTCTTCCGAACCTGACGGGTTTCATAGCTATCTGCCGCATAGGGCCCAGCTATCAACATCACTTAACAAAAGCGCTTTTACAAAGCTAGAGCCTCAAACAGGAGTTCAGTCCCGCTATAGCGGATTTCGGGTACAGGACACCGCTAACTTCCCACCTAGCACGACCCTGCTAAATATTACCAATATGAAAACATTACAGCAATACCATAAATTAATCATGACGTTTTAGAAGAACACAATCCAGGGGAAACCGCTTTGTAGACAATGTCGTATTCGCCCGACAAAATACCGGACACAGGACTCCCTGCGTTTACAATCTCAATAATATTTGACAGGGCACAACGTTTTATTCTATCATTAGCCTTAATGAGGAATGGATTTACCGGTGGGTTATGACTGCAATCATAATTCCACTCTGGGCGAGGTAGCTACAGGCTTTTTATGTGGTTTGCCTTTAGAAGATAGAATAAAGGCACAGGCAGAGGTCTACAGGTTCATCCGATGGGTTGGTTTGGATAGAAAAGCCTGTGACGTTGATAAGTCTGATGTGTCTGGGTATTCCAGACAAGCTTTCCCCTCAAGTGTGTTCTGGACTAAATCTTTTCTTTCTTATATTTACGACAAAAAACTGGTCAAGTCAAAATTATCCAGTTTTATCAGAAGCAAGAAGTCATCTGCCGCCAAAACGACCACCTCCTTTAAACAAGAACGGTTGGTAACATTAACAACCGAAGGATACGCGGAGTTTGAGAAAGAGTTGGCGCACCTCAAGGGCCAGCGTCCCATGATAAACGAAGAAATACGCAACGCTGCCGCCGACAAAGATTTTCGTGAAAATGCCCCTTTGGACGCAGCACGGGAACAACAATCCCATTTGGAAGGAAAAATTCAGGAACTGGAATCGCTGTTGCGACAAGCGAAAATCATGGAAGAGAAGCAGACTAACTCTTGCGTTCAAATCGGAGATGTCATACTGCTTCATGTCCTGTCTTGCGACAAAGAATTTCGTTACATTATGGTGGATACCAGGGAAGCAAATCCCCGTAAAGGAATGATTTCCACTACTTCCCCTTTGGGCCTTGCTATCATGGGAAAAAGGAAAGGGGAAACCATCAATGTCTGCGCTCCGGGCGGTAGCTATCCTTGCCACCTCAAAGACATTCAGCACTGTTAAAGTTTCATTACTTGATATTTTTTAAAATGTCTAAAAAGAAAGCTGTTTGTTCTTGGTCTGAAATGCAATTGCCTGAGGATTGTGCTATAATCCCCGACATTATCGAATAGAGGAAACTATGTTACAAAAAGAGAAGAAGGAAAATATTATAACTCAGTTCCGACGTGGAGAGAGCGATACAGGTTCCGTTGAAGTCCAGGTCGCAATACTTTCCGAGAGGATAATCCAGCTAACAGAACATTTGAAGGAACATAGTCATGATCATCATACTCGTCGTGCACTGCTTATGGTAATAGGGAGACGTCGACGCTTCCTGGTCTATCTTAAAAAGACAGATGCCGAACGTTATCTTTCTTTAATTTCCCGATTAGGTCTGAAAAGGTAATCTGAGGAACAAGAACGTCATGTCTCAATCTTTTACACGCTCAATAAGCCATCGAACTCTTACCATTGAAACAGGTAAATTCGCTCTGTTAGCCAATGGGGCAGTTACCGTCCGCTACGGAGACACAATGGTGCTGGTTACAGTCTGTGTCAGCAAGGAGCCTTTGGGGAAAGTTGATTTTCTGCCACTAACTGTGAATTATGAGGAAAGACTGTACGCCGCCGGCAAGATTCCTGGCAGTTTTATCAGGAGAGAAGGGCGCCCCAGCGAAGAAGCAGTTCTCAACAGCAGGTTCATTGATAGGGCACTGCGCCCCCTTATTCCAAAGGAATTCACTCATGAAGTGCAAATCATGATCACCACCCTCTCTGCCGATAAAGAAAATGATCCCGGTATTTGTGCCCTGATTGGAGCTTCGGCAGCATTAGGTATCTCCAAAATTCCTTTTTCGGGACCAGTTTCTGCAGTGCGGGTTGCCTATATAGACAACGCCCTGTCACTGAACCCTACTCTTACCCAAGCAGAAAACAGTTTGCTTAGCCTGGTTGTGGCCAGCACCGAGGATGCAGTAGTCATGGTAGAGGGAGTGGCCAAAGAAGCTCCAGAACACCAGATTATGGAAGCAATCAAATTTGCCCACAATGCCAACCAGGAAATTATTGAACTACAAAAAGAATTAGCAGGGACTCACAGCACCTTTAAAATGATTGTGGAGCCAAGGGTATTTCCTGTCGAATTATCAAGTCGCATTGCTGCCGCGTTCGAGGATAAACTCGATCAATTTCTGGGACAGAAAGAAAAACAACAACGGGAACAAGCTTTAAGTGAGCTTAAATCAAATATTAAGCAAGAATTGTCAGATTCTTTCCCCGAAGAAGACATACGTGCCGTCTTTGATGCCCAGCTTAAATCAGGGATAAGAAACAAAATATTACGAGATCGCCATCATCTGGACGGACGTCAGCCACATGAAGTGCGCCCTCTTGCTTGTGAAGTTGGTCTCCTGCCTCGCACCCATGGTTCGGGCATGTTTACGCGAGGCAAAACACAGGTATTAACAATAACAACACTGGGGTCCTTGAACAAAGAACAATTACTGGATGGATTGGGCTTAGAAGAAACCAAGCGGTTCATGCATCATTACAACTTCCCTCGTTTCTCTGTAGGAGAAGTGGGAAGAGTGGGTTCTCCAGGTAGAAGAGAAATCGGGCATGGTGCTCTGGCTGAACGAGCTATCGCTCCAATATTACCTTCAGCGGAGGATTTCCCTTATGCTATCCGCCTGGTATCCGAGGTGCTTAGCTCCAACGGCAGCTCATCTATGGCCAGTACCTGCGGTTCAACGCTTTCCTTAATGGATGCAGGTGTACCCATCAAGGCTCCTGTTGCTGGCATCGCCATGGGATTGATCACCGATGCGGATAATAATTATGTCATTCTTACTGATATTGAAGGCATGGAAGACGCCTGTGGCGACATGGATTTCAAAGTCGCTGGCACCGCTCAGGGAATCACTGCCCTGCAGCTCGACATTAAACTTAAAGGCATAAATTACGATATATTGGAAGAAGCGCTGGAAAGGGCACGTCTGACACGTCTGGAAATATTGGACAAAATGCGGCAGACCATAAGTGCCAGCCGGCCCGAGCTTAATCAGTATGCCCCCAGAATGTATGAAATAACTATCAGCCAGGACAAAATCGGTGCCGTAATCGGTCCTGGCGGAAAAACCATCAGGTCTATCATAGACGAAACCAAGACAACTATAGATATAAAAGATGACGGAACTATAATTATTGGCTCGAATGATGAGGCAGCTTCCCGAAAAGCCATTGAGATAATAGAAAGCATCACCAAGGAAGCAAAGATCGGGGACGTTTACACAGGAAAAGTAACGCGCGTATTCAATTTTGGCGCCATGGTGGAAATTCTCCGGGGAAAAGAGGGACTGGTACATATCAGCGAGCTTGCTAACTATCATGTTGATAAAGTTGAAGATATCGCTGAAGTAGGGAAGGAACTAACAGTCAAAGTAATTGAAATTGATCATACGGGAAGGATAAATCTATCGTGTAAGGCAGTAAACAAAGAAAATTATCAACCTGGCCGCGACAGCCAGGTAAAAGACTCTCCGTCTTCTAATCGCCGTGACCAGAGACCTCAACGCCCGTACAAGGCAAGGTAATTCAATACCACTGAGTTTCCCCGTACGAAAACAAACACAAAAACAACACTAAAAATTCAAATCAATTTCGCTTTTTAAAAATTCAAGGAGGAAAGTATGGGAGTTCTACGAGTGGTTGTAAATGGTGTCCTGGGGAAAATGGGCCAGGAAATAGTGAAAGCAATAGTTATTGATCCTGCCCTGGAACTTGTAGGAGCCACAGAGAAAAAGGTAACACAAAAATATCTTTTGACCGAAGCAGGGGGGATGATCCCTTTTTCTGCAAATCTAGGCTCCCTTCTTAACGAGTGTCATCCTGACGTGTTGATAGATTTCACCAATGCGGGAGCTGCTATGGCTGCTGCGCGCATAGCGGCAGAAGCAAATGTCAACCTGGTTATAGGAACCACAGGATTATCTAAGGAAAACCTGACCGAGCTGGAGCGCTTGTGCCAGGATAACAATATCGGAGCTATAGCGGCTCCAAATTTCTGTGTGGGGGCAGTGCTTTCGATACATCTTGCGAAAATAGCTGCCAGGTTCTTTGACCACACTGAGATCATAGAAACGCATCATGCAGAAAAAATTGACGCCCCGTCCGGCACTGCTCTGGATACAGCTAGAGCAATCTTGCAGGCTAGGGGTAAAGCTTTTGTTTATCCTCAGATAGAGAAGGAACTTCTCAGCGGAGTTAGAGGAGGACAGATAGATGGCGTGGCTATTCATAGTCTGCGCTTGCCTGGGTTTGTTGCCAAACAGGAAATTATCTTCGGTGGAGTCGGACAAACCTTCAGCATAAGCCACAATGTCATAAGCAGGGAGTGCTACATGCCAGGTATTATACTGGCAACGAAAGAAGTAGTCAGTCTCAAAGGGTTAATTTACGGACTGGATGCTTTGCTTAAATTATGAACAGGAGTTTTTCCTTTTTGCAAAAATTGTAACATGAGAAAAGAAATTAATAATTTTAATGTGGCCATAGTAGGCGCCACCGGCCTTGTTGGTCAGGAATTTATCAAAATACTTGAACAACGGCAGTTTCCTGTTGCTTCAATACGTCTGTTGGCATCAGAGCGATCGTCAGGAACAAATCTTTTCTTTAAACATCGGCAAGTCACCGTAGAAGAAGCCACGCCTGAGCTATTTCGACATATCGATATAGCTCTCTTTTCAGCCGGAGCAGATACCAGTAAACACCTTTCTCCCCTGGCCGCAGAGAACGGGGCCGTGGTTATTGACAACAGTTCTGCATTTAGAATGGATCCTGCAGTGCCGTTGGTCGTCCCGGAGGTAAACCCAGAGGATATCGCAAACCACAAAGGGATCATCGCTAACCCCAATTGCTCCACGATACAGATGGTTGTTGCGCTGTACCCATTACATAAGGTCAACCCCATCAAACGGATTATAGTAAGTACTTACCAGGCAGTATCGGGTAGTGGTTCCGCCGCTTTGAAAGAGTTGACTTCCGAAGTAAAACTGGTGATGGAAGGTCGTCGCATTTGCCCTCATGTTTATCCCCATCAAATAGCCTTCAACATCCTGCCAGAAATAGATGTTTTTCTTGATAACGGATATACCAGGGAAGAACAGAAAATGGCAGACGAAACACGAAAGATTATGCATGCTCCAGAAATACTTGTTTCTGCGAATTGTGCCCGCGTCCCGGTATACTTTGGGCATAGCGAAGCTGTAAATGTAGAATTTACTTCTCCCATCATGCCTGAAGAAGCAAGGGACCTTCTGTCTAAAGCTCCGGGCGTCAAAGTTCTCGATGACCCCAGCGTTAGTCTTTATCCTCAGCCATGGGCAACAGCTGGGTCTGATCATGTATATGTAGGTCGTATCCGAAAGGACGCTTCGTCACCCAACGGCCTGATTATGTGGATAGTAGCAGATAATTTGCGCAAAGGAGCAGCGCTCAATGCCATTCAAATTGCCGAAAAAGGTATAGACCTGGGTTATCTGAAACCCAGAGAAAATAGGCAGATGCACGATTATGAATAAACTGGGCCGACTGATAACAGCCATGGTTACCCCCTTCAATAGCGAAGGCGAAATTGATTATCAGCAAGCCAAGAAGCTAGCTCTAGCTTTGTTTGACTCCGGTAGTGATGGGCTGGTAATTTCCGGCACCACGGGAGAATCACCCACTCTCACTATCGAAGAAAAACTGCGTCTTTTTTCCGAGATTAAATCGGCAACAGCAGGACATGGTTCCGTGATTGCCGGCACAGGCAATTACAGTACCGAAGAAAGCAAATGGCTCACCAAGGAGGCAGAAAAACTTGGAGTTGATGCCTGCCTCCTGATAGTCCCCTACTACAACCGCCCAACTCAACAAGGGTTATTGGAACATTTCAAGGCCATAGCCAGAGCTACTTCTCTCCCGTGTATCATTTACAACGTGCCTTCACGTACAGTCACTAATATCGATGCTGCCACTACAATTAAGCTAAGTCGAATTGGCAATATCATAGGAATAAAAGAGGCCAGCGGCAATTTTAATCAGATAGCTAATATCGTAGAAGGAACAGCGGACGATTTCCTGGTTTACAGTGGCAACGACAGCGATACCTTAGCTATCCTGACTCTTGGCGGTTATGGAGCAATCAGCGTAGCTTCACATCTTATAGGAAAACAAATAAAAGAAATGATGCGTTTGTTTCTCCAAGGAGCAAGTCAAGAGGCAACAGAACTACACCAACACCTATTGCCTCTGATAAATGCCCTGTTCGTCGTCTCTAATCCCATACCACTGAAATATGCTTTAACCTATCTGGGTTTTCCCGTCGGCAAACCCCGTCTACCCCTGACCGACCTTGATAAAAAATCAACCAGGCTCGTCCAGGAAGTCTTGCAAAAATGCACTATAGATTTACCAATCGTTGTTCAGGAAGGATAGCCTCTCTTTTTTTCGAGTTCAATTGAAACGAAATCGGCTGTTTAGCACTAATTTAAGGCGGTTTCGTGCAAAATAGAACATGGCCTGGCTTCAATCATCTGTTCGCGCCTTGGTCCCGTGGAAACCAGGCTAATAGGGCAGGAAAGAAGCTCCTCAAGCCTTGCAACATAATTGCGAGCCTGCGGAGGCAGACAGGCAAATTCTCGAATATCACCAGTTGAGCTTTGCCAGCCAGGTAATTCTTCATAAACAGGCTGACACTGTTCCAGCATACTCGAATCACCAGGAAAGCTCTGGATATTCTCACCTTTAAATCGATAAGCAGTACATATCTTGAGCGATGGAAATTTGTCAAAAACCGAAATATGAGTCAAAGCTATATCATCAAAACCATTTATCTCTACACTGAAACGGCCCGCTACGGCATCAAACCAGCCACAGCGTCGTGGCCTCCCCGTAGTAGTACCGTACTCATTCCCCTTCTTCCTTATGAGGTCTCCCGTAGAATCCTTCAGCTCTGTCGGCATTGGCCCGCTACCAACACGCGTAACATAAGCTTTGAATACCCCTAGAACATGCTCTATCTCTCTGGGGCTTATTCCCGTTCCTGAAGATATCCCTCCTGCCAGCGGAGAGGACGAAGTCACATACGGATAAGTGCCAAAATCAGGATCAAGCAATGCCCCTTGCGCCCCTTCTAACAAAACTAATCCACCCTGAGATAGTTCATGACGAATCAGAGAAGTGGTCTCTCGAATAAAAGGGGACAATTGGTCTCCATAACTGCAATACTTTCTGTATATTTCCTCGCAAGAGACAGGCGGAACTCCATATACTCTTGTCAGAATAGCGTTCTTGAGATCAAGTATCGCCTGCAACTGACCATAAAAATCAGCCTTCTTGCGCAAATCTCCCATCCGTATCCCCATTCGAGCGGCCTTATCAGCGAAAGCAGGGCCATTTCCTCTACCTGTCGTACCAATAGAACCTTTACCTCGCCTTTCCTCCTCCAACTTATCCATAAGTATATGATAGGGCATAACCAGATGTGCACGGTCGCTGACAACAAGACGGCTAACAGCCACTCCACAACCTTCAAGCTCCTCTATCTCCTTCAGGAGCTTCTCTGGATTAACAACGACTCCATTGCCAATTATACAAGTCGTCTGGGGATAACAAATGCCTGAAGGAACAAGATGTAGCCTGAATTCACCCCGCGAATTGATAACCGTATGCCCGGCATTATCGCCTCCCGAAAAACGGGCTACTATTTTTGCCCGTTCAGCCAAAAGGTCAACTATTCTTCCCTTCCCCTCATCTCCCCACTGGGCTCCTATAACAGCTATAACTGACATTTAATTACTTTCATCACCCGTTTGTTTTTGTACGTAAAATAACCGCTGTAGCACGGTAACATAAATAAAAACTACGAGAATCCATAAAGCGATATGCACCTGTCCCAATAACAAACCCACTGCCAGCACTATAACCCTTTCTGCTCTGGTAAACAAGCCAACTTTACACTTCATGCCTAACCCTTCTGCTCTGGCTCTGATATAACTGATAAGGAACGAACCAATTAACACGGCGCTAGTGAGAACGATAGCTGCATCCAATCCTCTGGCACTCGCCCAAAACAGGAGACCACAGAATATGGCCGCCTCCGAAGCCCGATCAGCAGTGGAATCAAGCAAAGCACCAAACTTTGTGGCCCTCCCGACAGTGCGCGCCAGCGCCCCATCAAGGAGATCAAACAATCCGGAAACCAATATTAGCCCCCCTCCAAGAAGAAAATGACCAATGGCAACAAAATAAGCAGCCCCCAGATTTATTACCAATCCTATCAGAGTCAGCGCATTCGGGCTTATCCTGCTCATGCTCAACACTTTAACAAAAGGATTGGTAATGAAAAATGCCGCGCTATCTCTGATTCGTATTAAGTTCACCGGTTCGCCTGCTCCCTGTAATCAACTTCAACCCATACCTTTCCTAAACGGTCCTCTCCAAATCCCTTCCACCTGTTAAAAAACCGCCCGAAACCAAAAAACTTTCCGACCTCAGGCCTGCGAAAAAGATAAATTCCTACCTGGTACGCAACATGACACCACAGATCATTGAGCATAATGAAATTAAAACGAACTCCCCAGTCACCTTTATCTTTCTGCTTCAACTAGCTGGGGCTCAGGTAAAACCACGGGCTCCCCTTGCACCCGATCCAGAATAAAAGCTTCCGTTTTAGAGTGTGCTTCATCATCAGAATATTGAATCGGCGGTGATTTCATGAAATACGACGAAGGAGCTACGATGGCACCACTCAGCCCCCGATCTAAAGCTAACTTGCAACACCGCACGGCATCTATTACCACCCCTGCCGAATTAGGACTATCCCATACTTCAAGTTTAAGCTCCATATTCAAAGGGACATCACCAAAAGTACGGCCTTCCATGCGAATATGACAGAACTTACGATCAGCCAGCCACGGCACATAGTCACTGGGGCCAACATGAATGTTCTCAGCTCCCATATCATAATCTAACTGGGAGGTAACAGCATTGGTTTTAGAAATCTTCTTGGACTCCAGCCTCTCTCTTTCCAGCATATTATAAAAATCGGTATTGCCGCCAAAATTCAATTGATAAGTGCGCTCCACTTTAACGCCCCGGTCACGGAACAATCGCGTCAGTACCCGGTGTGTGATAGTAGCACCAACTTGAGATTTAATATCATCACCAATGATCGGAAGCCCTTGTTGAGCAAATCGTCCCTGCCAATAACGCTCCCTGGCAGTAAAAACCGGTATGCAGTTGACAAACCCACACCCTGCAGCTAGCACCTGCTCCACATACCATTTAGTCGCTTCTTCGCTTCCCACAGGCAGATAATTGATCACCACATCAACTTCTCTTTCCTTGAGAATTCGCACGATATCGGCGGTTGGACCTGGCGCCTTGGTAATGATACGCGAAAGATATTTACCCAAGCCGTCATGCGTCATACCCCTCTCTACCATAACGTCGGCGAAGGGCACTTCGCAAAATTTGAAGGTATTATTGGGGGAAACAAATATGGCTTCCGCTAAGTCTTTCCCTACCTTATTACGATCGATATCAAAAGCGGCCACAAACTTGATATCAGATACGTGATACCCACCCAGATTAACATGCATCAATCCAGGAACGAAGTCATCCTCCGTCGCATCTTTATAGTAACGAACACCCTGGACTAACGAAGAAGCGCAGTTGCCCACGCCTATAATAGCAACATTTATCGAACCCATAATATACTCATCCCCCCCTTTTGCTGCATCAAAACAGAAACAGCGTATGTATAATAAACTAAAGCTCTACTGAAGCTCCATTTCCCTGACCATCAGGACAGGCTTGCAGGAAGCGGTCACGACCTTCCGCGACACCTCTCCCATCAACCAGCGCGAAAAACCTTTTCTGCCATGAGTAGCCATAGCAATCATATCAATGTCCTCTTTCTCGGCGTAATGCAGAATAACAGAAGCAGGATCTCCAGAAAGAACCTCAGTCCTGACATCAATCCCCTTATCAGATAATTCGCGTGCAACTCCGCCAAGATACTCCTTCCCCTGTTGCAGGGCTTCTACCTCCATGGTTTTCACTATATTCCCGTCCATAACCTCCAGAGCCATCGGAGCCAGAGGAGAAACCACATAAAGCAACGTAACCGAGGCTTTCATTTTCCGCGCCAGTTCTTCCACATAAGGCAAAGCAGTTTTACCCTTGTCTTCTCTGTCCAACGGAGCCAAGATCTTCTTAATCGTGAGCTTCCCTTTCTGTTGATACGGAGGCACAAACAAGGCCGGGACAGTTATAGTTCCCATCATCTGGGCAGCGATACTTCCCACCAACCAAGGCTTGACGCCCGAACTCCCATAGGTCGTCATGGCGACCAGGTCAACATCATTTTGCTCTATGTATTTGAGAAGTTCGTTCGCCGGAGAGCCCTGTAACAAAACAGCCTTTGTGGTAATTCCCTTATCTCGCAAAGATACAGTCATCTTCTCCAGATAGGCAAGGTAAGGCCGTGACAATTCGTTATCAATTTCAACCCCGACGCCAGCGACCTCTACTTGCCAGCCAGAAATTTTGGCACACTCAATAGCATACAGCAATGCAACCTCTGCCGCCTCCGACCCATCCAAGGGAACCAGTATCTTGCTAAACATTTCGCTCACCTCCTAAGTAATATAGAAAACCGAAACATATCAACCCGACACTCCCTATAAACAGTATACAACACTGATATCGCCATTGCCAGTACTTTGCACCAAAATTCTATTTCCCACAAGTTGGCAAACAACATCGCTATAGGCAAAAAATGAATTCGTTCTCTCTTAAAATCCTTTATCTATAACAATCCTTTGCTATTTTCATTCTTCCGCGTCGCTAGCCCGCTTTATAACTTCGAGCAACCTCATGCCTCGTTCGATAGAATCATCGCAATGAAAACTGAGTTCGGGAACAAATCTCAACTTCATGCGCGAACCTAACCCACGACGCAAAAAAGCTGTGGCAGCTTCAAAACCTTTTATGGTTTCCGTTTTTATTTGTTCATCGCCCAGAACACTGACAAACACTTTGGCATATCTTAAATCCGAAGAAACCGATACCTCTGTTATGGAGACAAGATTGGCCAACCTGGGATCGTTAACCTCTTTTCCCAGCATACTACTAATCTCACGCTGAATAAGCTTGCCTACTTGCTCTCTCCGCCTGCTCATCTCTAACTCCCTGGGTTGTTCCAAAAAGCAGGAATACAAACCGAAAACAGATCCAACTCTGGCAAGATAGTCATTCTGACTGCTCCTGATGATAAGCTTCTATAACATCGCCAGGAGAAAATTCCGTGAATTTTTCCAGCCCCACACCACACTCATAACCTTCAGCTACTTCGGTAACATCCTCTTTAAAACGTTTCAAGCTAGAAATGCGAGATTCATGCACGACACGATCACCGCGCAACACTCTGGCCGAAGACCCTCGCCGCATCTGCCCCTCCTTGACATAAACCCCCGCAATACTCTTTTTGGAAGTGCGAAAGGTTTCTCGCACCTCAGCTCGCCCAGTAACCACTTCCGTATAGATTGGTTCAAGCATCCCCTTCAACACCTTCTCAATTTCCTCTACCAAAGTATAGATTACCTCATAACAACGAATGTTGACTTTCTCTTTCTGCGCCAGTTGTCGGACACTGGAAGCAGGATAACTATTAAATCCAATAATCACCCCTTCTGAAGCTGAAGCCAAAAACACATCACTTTCTGTAATATTGCCGGCAGCAGCCTGAATAACTCTCACTGCCACTTCTTCCGTTCCCAATCTTTCCAGAGACCCTTTTATAGGCTCAATGCTGCCCTGAACGTCAGTTCTCAGTACAACATTAAAGCTTTTAAGTTCTCCTCTGCCAATCTGACTGGAAATATCCCACAGATTCATAGAAACACGATGAACAGTATCCTCTTGATGAGCAATTATACTTCGTGCTTCTCGTTCATCAACTGCTACTATAAAACCATCTCCTGCCGTGGGCACACTGTTTAGCCCCAGGATTTCGACCGGCTCTGCAGGGCCAGCTTGTTTAACGACTTCTTCCTTATCATCAAACATAGCTTTGATCCTGCCATAGGCGCTACCTGCAACCACGGTAACACCCGGTTTGAGGATGCCTCTTTGAATCAACACCGTGGCCAGAGCACCTTTGTTCTTATCCAGCCTGGCTTCAATAATTACTCCTTCAGCAAAGCAATCAACCTCAGCCTTCAATTCCAGGATATCGGCAACAACTATAATATTCTCCAGCAAATCCTGAATTCCCTGTTTTTTCTTAGCTGATATGGGAACGCAAATACTATCCCCTCCCCATTCCTCAACCACTAATTCTAAATTAGCCAGTTGCTGTTTCACGCGCTCAACATCAGCGCCAGGCTTATCCATTTTATTGAGAGCAACGATTATAGGCACCCCTGCAGCTCTAGCATGGTTTATAGCTTCCTCCGTTTGCGGCATAATACCCTCATCGGCAGCTATCACCAGCACAACAATGTCTGTTATTTGAGCACCACGCGACCGCATAGCAGTAAACGCCTCATGTCCAGGAGTGTCCAAAAAGGTGATACTCTGCTCTCCTACGACCACTTTATAAGCACCAATATGCTGAGTAATATCACCCGCTTCCGTAGCAGTCACGTTGCTCTGTCTAATAACATCAAGCAAACTAGTTTTGCCATGATCAACATGGCCCATAACCGTAACCACGGGAGAGCGGGGCAAGCATTTCTCCCCCCCCAGTCCCCCATGAGAAGATATCGCGCCGGTTTTTACGTATCTCTTGACTTTGCAACCAACTCCGTCAGCTATTGCGACTGCGTCATCAAAGGCAAGAACCATATTGATATCAGCCATAATGTTCTTACGCATCAATTGCTTAATTATTCCCGCTGGCTCTATTTCGAGCAACCTTGCCAGTTTCCCTATGCTTATAGAAGCGGGTATCTCTATCTCGAGCACAGCTTGCTTGGGTCGAGCTCGTCCAGCACTTCTTGTTTTCTTCGTAAACTGCCTATTTCTCTGAATGCGTCTTCTCATTTTTTTAAAAAGCCTCTGCTATAAAAGAGCAAGCTCTGCCGATTATCGTCACCGAGCTTCACCCGCGATGCGTACTCCAATCGACCTTTCTCCAATGATCTTCTCCAACAACTTTCAACCGGGCAGAGATACATCCCCCTTCCCTGCTTCTTCCCCGTTAAGTCTATTTCCACTATCTCCTCGTGGGTACAAGTCAGGCGTACCAACTCTCTTTTGTTCTTCACTTGTCGGCATCCTATACAAGTACGCAAACACTCCCTATTATTCTTCAATGTCGTCTTCACTATAAATCACCCTCTTCCTGCCACTTTTAGCAGCTTTATCCTTCTCAGGCAATCCTCGTTTATTCTTACTACGCTTCTTCTCTATATCGATCTTGGCCGGCATAACATCCTCAGCGAAACGCAAGCCTACCCCCTCCCTGCCTCTCTCAGCAGACTTTTCTACAACCGCAGTAAACTCCTTGATATCAAAAATAGCAACTTCTTCCTTCTCCTCAACCACCTCATCCACTTTCGTCATCTCCGCAGGAAGTTCCTTCTGCCTTTCCTGCTCTCCCAAAGACATTTCTTCCCCTTCAGATACCTCCGTCTCCGCAGGAAGAGTAACCTCCTGTTTAATTTGTTCAGCTTCGGCAGCGGAAACGCTTTTAATATTTACCCGCC
The DNA here is from genome assembly GCA_030612165.1 of Dehalococcoidia bacterium. Taxonomy (GTDB): domain Bacteria; phylum Chloroflexota; class Dehalococcoidia; order GIF9; family AB-539-J10; genus UBA6803. Next base: position 2,452 of record JAUWOK010000003.1, on the reverse strand, counting down.
AGCCTGTGAGCTTTGCTGCCAAACGGGCATTTTGCCCTTCTTTTCCTATAGCTAAAGAAAGCTGCCTGTCCAGAACCACTACATTGGCAATTCGCTCCTCTTCGCTAAGTTCAATGTTTACTACCTGAGCGGGATTAAGCGCATTAGCTATAAGCTTTGCAGGAGAATCATTCCATTCAACAACATCTATCCTTTCCCCACTCAGATCTATGACTATGCTCTGTATCCTTATTCCCCGTGGCCCCACACAACAACCGACTGGATCAACACCCTCCTGATGGGCAACTACAGCCACCTTGCTCATGCGTCCCGGTTCGCGAGCTATGGCCTTTATTTCCACAACACCACTACGAACTTCAGGTACCTCCATTTCAAAAAGCCGTTTCAATAGTCCAGGGTGTGACCGTGAAACCACTACTTGAGGACCTCTGCTGCCCTGTCTCACCGCAAGAAGATAGAACTTAAACCTCTGCCCTACCCGGTAACGCTCTCCCTCTACTTGTTCCTCGGGAGGAAAAATTGCCTCTGTTCTACCCAACCCGACATAGATACCTCTGCCAGGCTCAATAAACTGGATGATGCCCGGCGCTATGGAGCCCTCCTTGTTGGCAAACTCCTCATAAATTGCATGGCACTCAGCTTCATGCAAGCGTTGCAAAATTACCTGCTTTGCTACCTGTATAGCAATACGACCGGCGTCACCCTGCGTGGCCCCCATTTCTTCCACCACATCACCAATTTGCGCTCCCTCACGTAACTGCCGCGCTTCAGACAAAGATATTTCTTGAAGAGGAACAGTAACGTCTTCAACAACTAACCTCCGCAAATACACCGTAATCGCACCACTGGTGCGATTAACCCTAACAACTACGTCCTGCTCCGGAGCAAAAAATTCTTTCTTGTAAGCCGGTGACAGTGCGGATTCCAGCACTGCTATAATCGTATCCTTAGGTAAATTCCTCTCAGCCGCAAGCTGGGCAACAGCAGCCAAAAAACCTGTTTTCATTTTCCTCCACAATTACACAAACAATATTAATATTTACAATAATAAAAAAAGTGGGCTCGCCCACTTCTGATGAAACCCATTTTTTAACGTTGATCATAACGCAATGTAGGCAAAAAGGCAATAGCCAGTCTCTTCCAATACAAGATGAGCCTGGAGAAGGTATTGATTTCTAACACAAGATGAGCCTGAAGGAGTAAGGCAGCTCGTTTATGATTGGGACATGCGACTGATTATGAACGACGGACAATTACAAACAATAGAGCAAGTGAGAGGATTTCTGGAGGGGAGTGAGGTAGTAGAGTTCAGTGGTCTAACGACCACTGAGAAATACTACTGGGTAAAGGAGGTACTGATAAGATTTAGATATTATATGCGCAAGAGAGGGAAGAAAGGGGTGCTGCGGCAGTATATAGGGAAGGTTACAGGATATTCCAGGGCACAGGTGTCCAGACTGATAGCGGAGTACAAACGGACAGGGCGATTGAAAAGAACAGAATATAGAAGACACCGTTTTCCCCGGAAGGATATCCCACCAGGAGTTGGGCTACTGGCCAGAACAGATGAATTGCACGGGTGGTTAAGTGGGCCAGCCACGAAGAAGATCATGGAACGGGAACATGCAGTTTATGGACGCGCTGAGTTTGGGAATATCTCCCGGATATCTGTGGCCCATTTATACAATCTGCGAAGGAGTAATGCCTACAGGAATATAGCCAGACGATACACCAAAACAAAGCCTGTGGTTTCCCGGATTGGAGAGCGAGCCAGACCAGACCCGGAAGGGCAGCCCGGCTACATTCGCATAGACACAGTCCACCAAGGGGATTTCAATGATCAAAAGGGGGTATACCATATCAATGCCGTGGATGAGGTCACACAGTGGGAAATAATAGCCTCTGTGGGAAGGATATCGGAAGCTTATCTGGCACCAGTCCTGGAAAGCATGTTAGTAGAGTTTCCCTTCGTTATCCGGGAGTTTCACTTGTGATAATGGCTCTGAATTTGTGAATCACACAGTTGCCCGGTTGCTGAATAAGATGCTGATTCGCTTCACTAAATCCAGAGCCAGACACACCAACGATAACGGCCTGGTGGAGACCAAGAATGGCTCTGTGGTGCGCAAACAGGATATGCTTATATCCCCCAGGGGTGCGCTGAACCGATTAACGAGTTCAATAGAGATTTCTTCAATCCCTATATCAATTTCCACCGCCCTTGTTTCTTCCCTGTATCCATTATTGACCCCAGAGGTAAGATCAAGAAGGCTTATCCCTATCAGAAGGTGAGAACTTCCTACGAGAAGCTGAAATCATTGCCTCAGGCTGAGAGTTACCTGCGGCCCCGGTGTAACCCTCGAAAAACTGGAGACAATCGCTAATCAAATGAGCGATAATCAATTTGCAGAAAGGATGGTGAATGCTCGTTCCAATCTCTTTGGGCAAATCT
>JAUWOK010000030.1 GCA_030612165.1 Dehalococcoidia bacterium | reverse complement strand
AAGAAATACGGCAGGAACAAGCAGAAGCTGCAGCAGGAGATGATGGCACTCTACAAGGAGGCGGGCGTAAGTTCGGTGGGGGGTGTGTGGCCTATGTTGATTCAGTTTCCGATCTGGATAGCTCTTTACCAGTCTATCATTAAAGCCCTGGCTACTACCCCTGAGAACTTATTATCTTTGTCTCAACATCTCTATTCGTGGTCGTTGGTACAGCAGGTAATTCCTCTGAATAACCATTTTTTGTGGCTTAATCTGGCAGTATCTGACTCGACCCTGATTCTGGCTGTATTGGTCGGTGGCACGATGTGGGTGCAGCAGAAGATGGTGACGGCTCCTACCACCGATCCCAAACAACGGAGCACGAACCAGATGATGTTGTTGATGATGCCCTTCATGTTTGCCTTATTTACCTTAACTTTCCCCAGTGGCTTAGCTTTATACTGGGCAATCTCCAATGTGATTGGCATAGGAATCCAGTATTTGGTTACAGGTTGGGGGTATCTCAAGAAGACTCCTCCTGCAGCTAGCGATTCTTTTCATAGCAGCAAGCAGTCGCAGGATACCTTGTCTGACCAGGCGCGCGACTTGTCCAAGCCTGTAGTAAAGTCCCTTTCCGCAGGCAAACAGGCTGAACGCAAAAAATTAAAGTAGTATTGCCTGCTGGCAATAGCTTTTAGATTGAAGGCGTGGATGGCCTTACATAATTTTCTGGACAAAGCGTTGTGGGGCTGATAAGTTGATTCAAAGAAGAAGTTTGAGAAAGAGGCTATTGCTTAAAAGGGGGGTTTTCTGATGATAGAAGATGTGTCTTCAGCCGCTGTGGAAATCCTGGAAAACTTGCTTTCTCTGATGGGGATTGTTGGCAGAGTGGAAATTTTACCCTGCGAAGACGCACTGTCTCTGAATGTTGAAGGTGACGATTTAAGCATTCTTATTGGCCGCCAGGGACGGACGTTGGCGGCGCTGGAATATGTAGTCAGGCTTATCCTGGTGGGACAGTCTGATGCTCGTTCGCGAGTAATCGTTGATGTTGCTGGATATAGAAAAAAACGGCAGGATTCTTTAAAAGAGATGGCTCTACGTATGGCAACACAGGTAAAATTGAAGCATCGTCCCATATCTCTTTTACCGATGTCTCCTTCTGAGCGGCGTGTTGTTCACCTGGCCCTGGCTGATGACAATGACATTGTTACTCTGAGTGAGGGAGAAGGAGAGGGCAGGAGAGTGGTCATTTCGCCGAGGCAGGATGGTTGATGTTTCACAAGGTTGAAAGCAAAGTCGTTTTCTCCCAGATGGAAGAAAACGTTCTTCGTTTCTGGCAGCAAAATAATATTTTCGAGAAGAGCGTCGCTATCAGGGAGGGAGCTCCCCATTATACTTTTTACGAAGGACCCCCTACGGCTAACGGTCAGCCGGGTATTCATCATGTGCTGTCACGGACGTTCAAAGATGTTATTTGCCGATATAGGACGATGCAGGGGTATCATGTGCCGCGTAAGGCGGGATGGGATACTCATGGCTTGCCTGTAGAGCTGGAGGTGGAGAAATCTCTGGGTTTTAACAGTAAGAGCCAGATCGAAGAATACGGCATCGCCAAGTTCAATCAACTCTGCAGGGAAAGCGTCCTGGGTTACGTCAAGGAATGGAAGGCGATGACCGAACGCGTTGGCTGCTGGCTGGATATGGAGCATCCTTATATGACGATGGATGATGAATATATTGAATCATGCTGGTGGATCTTAAAACAGTTATGGGATAGGGAACTGGTTTACCAGGGATACAGGGTGACACCGCATTGTCCCAGGTGTGGCACCTCGCTCAGTTCACATGAGGTAGCTCTGGGTTATAAGGAAGATACGGATGATCCTTCGGTTTACATAAAATTCAGGCTTTGTTCTTCTTCACGAGGAGGGCAAAAGACTCCCCTCCGTGCGATTATTGGTGATGTGCCTCGTGAAGATATGCCTGTTTATTTCCTGGTATGGACGACTACCCCCTGGACATTACCAGGCAATACCGCTCTGGCGGTGGCACCTGACGTGGAATACAGTGTGATGAAGGGAGATGAAGAATATCTTATTTTAGCCGCGACGCTTGTGCATCGGGTAGGGCTGGCTGGTTATGAGCAGGTAGAGACTGTATGTGGAGAGGATCTGGTAAATCTTTACTATGAGCCTTTATTTGACCCGCATGATTTTGCTGTTGAGTGCCGAAGTTTGCCTTCTTTAGCCGTGGAGACAGAGAGAGAGAGCAGGGCATATCCTGTGGTGGGAGCAGGTTTTGTTTCTACGGAGGAAGGTACTGGCATTGTTCATATTGCCCCGGCGTTTGGGGAGATTGATCTTGGTGTGGGGATGGCGAATAACCTTGATTTTGTACAGCATGTGGATCTGTCAGGTGAGATAAAGGGGACTTTCTCTTTTGCCGGGAGATTTGTTAAGGAGGCTGATCCCCTCATCATCGGGGAGCTTCAAGAAAGAGGGCAACTGTACAAGAGCGAGCGGATTTTGCATACATATCCCTTTTGCTGGCGCTGCGAAACACCTCTCCTGTATTATGCTAAAAAAAGCTGGTTTATTAAGACAACAGAGGTTAAATCTCTGCTTATTTCTGGAAATGAAGAGGTGAACTGGTACCCTCAATATATCAAACATGGTCGTTTTGGTGACTGGCTGGAGAATAATGTTGATTGGGCTTTTTCACGGGAGCGGTACTGGGGAACTCCTGTTAATGTCTGGTGCTGTCGTATGTGCGGGCATCTCGAGTGCATTGGCAGCGTTAAAGAGCTGAGGCTGAAACCGGGTGTTAGCAGGTTGAAGACGCCATTGAATCTGCACCGTCCTTATGTCGATGAAATTGTTTTTACCTGTTCTCAATGTGGTGGAGAGATGGAGCGGGTTCCCGAAGTGGTTGATTGCTGGTTTGATTCGGGGGCGATGTTCCTGGCGCAGTGGCACTATCCTTTTGAAAATAGCGATAAGTTTAAGGGTAATTTTCCCGCTGATTTTATCTGTGAGGCAGTTGACCAAACGCGAGGCTGGTTCTACAGTTTGCACACCATTTCTGTTTTGCTTTTCGGGAAGCCTTCTTTCAGGAATGTTATCTCCCTGGGGCACCTCGTTGATGATAAGGGAGAGAAGATGAGCAAGACCAGGGGTAATGTGGTGGATCCGTGGAAGCTGGTTGGTGACTACGGGGCTGACGCTATCCGTTGGTATTTGCTGGCTTCCTCCCCGGCGGGGAATGTGCATCGTTTTTCCACGCAGAAGGTCGCGGAGGCCATGCGTAAGACTCTCCTGACATTATGGAATGTTTATTCCTTCTTTGTTCTTTATGCCAATATTGATCATTTTGTTCCCCGGCATATTGATGGTAGAGAAGAGTCATTTTCTTTGCCGGAAATAGACAGATGGATTGTTTCGGAGTTGAATTATCTTATAGCAGAAGTTAGCGATGTTATGGACGAATATGATCCTACCGCGGCGGTGCGTCGAATAGAAAAGTTCGTGGATTGTCTTTCCAACTGGTATGTGCGCAGGAACCGCCGTCGTTTCTGGAAAAGTGGCAACGATGACGACAAGCAGGCAGCCTATACCACGTTGCATTACTGCCTGGTAACCCTGTCACGGCTTATGGCTCCTTTTGCTCCTTTCCTCTCCGAGGAGGTTTATCGTAATCTTGTTTGCGCTGTTGACACCGACGCGGCAGAAAGCGTGCATCTGACGGATTTTCCCGTTGCTGACCACACAAAAGTAGATTTGCCACTGATGCGTGCGACGCGTTTGATTATGATTGTGTGCAGCCTGGGGAGAGCGGCACGGGCCAAGGCGGGTATCAAGGTGCGCCAGCCGCTGGCCAGGATTGTTGTTGGCGTTGATTCCAGAGAAGAGGAAGAGGCTTTGCAGAAGCTGGCTTTGCATGTGAAAGAGGAGCTTAATGTAAAGGAACTGGAGATCGTACATGGACAGATACCTGACGAAATGCCTGGCTATGTTACTTTGGGTGAAGGTGAGCGCTCTGTTGCCATTTTCACCGAGCTTTCTCCTGAGCTTTTGTCGGAGGGAATCAGCAGGGAGATTGTGCGCTATATTCAGAACATGCGTCGCGTGGCAGGCTTCGAAATTGCCGATCATATAATCACTTATTTTCAAACGGATGCCGTGGTTATAAAGCAGGTGATGCGTGATTTTGCCGATTATATTAGCCAGGAAACTCTTTCCGATGGCGGCGTTGTCGAGGATTTTCCTCCTGACGATGCCCATGACGAGAAATGCCGCATCTCTGGCAGCGAAATCTTGCTGGCGGTTAAAAAAGTAGCCTGATAAAGGAGCTTAGTTCCACGGTGGTGGGCTTTCCTGAAGTGTGACCAGGGTTGTTTGAGTGTCTTCACCCCTGATGAATGTTATATTTATCTGCTGACCAATTTGGCAGTCGAGGAGCGCGTCCAGGAGATTATTGGTGCTTTTAATCTCTGTATCTTCAATGCGGATGATAATGTCGCCTTCCTCCAAACCGGCGCGGTCCGCTGGCCCTCCCTGTACTACTTTGGTAATCAGCACCCCTTCAGCAGAGGAGAGAGTATACCATGCCACTACTAACGAATTTACCGTGGTAATTTCCACTCCCAGCCATGGACGTGTGATGTAACCCTGGTGGATTAAGTTCTCAATGATGGGTCTGGCGCTGCTGCTGCTTATGGCGTAGCCCATACCTTCATAACCGACTTCGGCTACTTTGACCGTGGTGATGCCAATTACCTCGCCGGCCATGTTTATCAGTGGCCCACCACTGTTACCGGGATTGATGGGGGCGGTGGTCTGAATCAGGCCGCGCAGGGTACTTCCCGCGACGCTTATGGCGACATCCAGGCGGCTGACGATGCCTTGAGTTATGGAGATTCCCCCTCCCCCGGCGTTACCAATGGCCAGTACCCACTCGCTCAGGAGCAGCAGGGATGAATCTCCCCACACAGCGTGCGGTAAGTCTGGAGCATTTATTTTGAGTACTGCCAGGTCGGTGAGAGCATCGGTGCCCACTACCCGGGCGGCAAAGGTTTTGCCGTCGTATAATTCCACCTGGATGCTCTGGGCATCCTTAACCACATGATTATTGGTAACGACATACCCTTCTCCGGCATCAATAATCACCCCCGAGCCGGCGGCAAGGGGGGTCACTTCTCCATAGACAATTGTTTCCGTGGTGATTACCACGACGGAGGGCATTACCTTGTTGAATGGGGGACCAAAATCCGGCAGGGAAGCCCTGGGAGCGATGCTATCTGCAGGAAATGACCAACCGGGGTTGGCAAACTCTGCCGTGTTGTTTGTTGATTCTGACGGGGTGGTTGTCTCTGCCGGTGCAGATGTCCCCGGGGTAAGAATGATACATCCCTGCGTAGCGATAATAGAACCTAGCAACGACAGGAAAACGACGATAGACAAAAACTTCTTTGACATTTCGGCCCGGGCCAATATTAACATTTCTAATACAGTGGTGAAAAGCGCATTTCGCAGGAAGAGGAAATAGTTATCCTTCCAGGATATATGTGTTCTTTCAATTGGAAAAGAGAGGATAACAAGGCAATCGTGAACAAACGATTGACAAAACGGAAATTCTATCCGATAATCCTGTAGCAGTGAAAAAGGGAGAAGTATAAAAGTGTCTCGATTTCATACTCAGGAATTGTTGAGAGGGCTTATCGATCCCCTGTTGCTTTTTCTTATTGATATTGCCAGTTTGCCTGTTTACGGTTATCAACTTCTTAAGGAGATAGAGGAGAGGAGCCATGGTTATTTCAGGCTTAGTGGCAGCACAGTTTATTCGGCATTACGTCGATTGGAAAAGGAAGGTCTTGTTCTGAGTTGCTGGCAGAAGGCCGCCCGGAAGCAAAAGCGGCGCTGTTATGAGATAACTGAAGAAGGCCGTTGCAGGCTGATGGGTGGAGTGGATGGGTGGCAAAGGTTTAGCAATGCTGCTGATAGCGTTATAAAAGGTGGTGAAAATTCCTCCTGGCAGTTTGACGGTGGTCGGCCAGTTGTTTAAATAGCAGAGCAAGAAAACGAGTCAGGCCAAATATAAAAGAGCACCTCCAGAGAGGTGCTCTTTTATGGCATTTGCGGGATATCCGGGAGCTAGTTTATTTTAGGCAGGGCGGCTAGAGACTTCTCTATTTTTTCTTGTGGATACTCATAATCCTGAAGATTGCCTGAAAGGAACTCGTCGTAAGCGGAAAGATCAAAATGTCCATGTCCGCTTAAAGCCAGAAGAATGGTCTTGGCCTCGCCGGATTCTTTACATGCCAGAGCTTCGTCTATTACTACCTTGATGGCGTGTGCTGGCTCCGGTGCGGGAATAATGCCCTCGGTGCGGGCGAACTTGAGAGCCCCTTCATAAGCCGGTGTCTGATGGATTGACATGGACTCAATGAGCCCCAGGTGGTGTAAATGCGAAACCATCGGCGCCATGCCATGGTAGCGCAGACCCCCCGCGTGAATTCTGGGTGGAACGAAGGAATGTCCCAGCGTATACATCTTCATTAATGGAGTGAGTCCGGCAACATCGCCGTAATCATAAGTATATGGGCCTTTGGTCATTGTGGGGCAGGCCTTAGGTTCACAGCAAATGATACGCATCTTTTTCCCCTTTAATTTATCAGGTATGAAGGGCAGGAATAGCCCGGCAAAGTTGCTGCCGCCACCAACGCAGCCGATAATTATATCCGGGTAGGCATCAGCTTTCTCCATTTGCTTCATGGTTTCCTGTCCGATGATTGTTTGATGAAGCATGACATGGTTAAGCACGCTGCCCAGTGAGTAATTGGTGTCATCCCTGCCGGCGGCGTCCTCTACCGCTTCGCTGATAGCGATGCCCAAACTTCCCGGAGAATCAGGATCTTGCGCCAGGATAGCCCGCCCGGAGTTGGTTTCTTCGCTGGGGCTGGGAATACAGGTAGCTCCCCATGTTTCCATCATTATCCTGCGGTAAGGTTTTTGTTCATAGCTTGCTTTGACCATATAGACTTTACATTCCAATCCCATGAGGCAGCATCCTAGAGATAGTGCGCTTCCCCATTGACCAGCGCCGGTTTCTGTGGCCAGCCGCTTGATTCCCGCTTTTTTGTTGTAGTATGCCTGAGCGATGGCCGTATTCGATTTGTGGCTGCCAGCCGGGCTGACGCCTTCGTACTTATAGAATATTTTGGCTGGTGTTCCCAGCGCCTTCTCCAGCTGATATGCGCGATGCAGCGGAGTTGGCCTCCACATCCTGTAAATGTCCTGTACTTCATCAGGAATTTCTATGTACCTCTCCTGACTCATCTCTTGCTCAATGAGCGCCATAGGAAAAATAATTTTAAGATCATCCGGAGTAACCGACTTGCATGTGGCTGGATTCAGCACTGTTGGCAAAGGCTCTGGTAGATCTGGCTGTATGTTATACCAGGAGGTGGGCATTTCCTGTTCTGTCAGGGTAATTTTTGTCGTTCTCAACTCGTTCAATACTCCTTTTCATATGTATGATAGTGTAGAGAATACCTTGATGACATGGCCTTTGCAAGCTGGTGGATTAAAAGGACATTCCCGGGTTTTCTTCATTGGTCAAGCTCTTTTCTGACTCCCCTGGCAAAATCTTGTATCTGTTGGGCCGTATCGGGTTCGCCTGAATCCATGAGCTGGATAATACGGCTGCCTATGATCACTCCGTCCGCTACTGTAGCTATTTGCCCGGCCTGCTCCGGGGTGGAAATTCCAAATCCCACACAAAGGGGCTGCTTACTTACTTTTCTGACTCTACTCAAAAATACTTTCAGGTCTGAAGGCAGCGCGTTTCTGGCCCCAGTGACGCCTGTGACAGAAACAAGGTAGATAAAACCGCGAGATCTCTGTGCTATAAGGCGGATGCGCTCCTCCGTGCTGGCAGGGGACAGGAGATAAATAAGATCGAGGTTATGTTTCTGCGTTAAACTTTCCAGTTCGCCTCCTTCATTCGGAGGCAGGTCGGGAATGATTAAACCGTCTATACCTGAACTGGCACAATCGTTGCAGAAATTTTCCTGGCCGTAGTGGAGAATCGGGTTAAAATATGACATGAAGGTCAGAGGAATAGAGACCTGTTGTCTCAGCTCTCTGGCAACTGCCAGACAACGTTCCGGCGTGACGCCATTTTTCAGGGCATGGAAACTCGCCTTCTGTATTGTGACGCCATCCGCGATGGGATCAGAAAAAGGTATTCCCAGCTCGACCATGTCGCAGCCATTTTCGGCAAGCAAGGAAACAGTGCTTAAAGTAGCTTCAATACTGGGATAACCTACTGTAACATAGGCAATAAAAGCTTTATGGCCTGGTTGAGAAAAGATAGAACTAATACGGCTCATTGCTTTTTCTCCATCGCCTCGGACACAATATCCATATCCTTATCTCCCCTTCCGGACAAATTGATTATAATAATTTTGTCTTTGCCTAGTGAACTGGCGATCTTGCCGGCATAAGATATGGCGTGTGCAGATTCCAGCGCGGGGATAATGCCTTCTATTTGGGAGAGGAGGAGAAATGCGGACAAGGCGTCTTTATCTTCCACGGCGTCATAAGCAATACGTCCTGTGGTCTTGTAATAGCTATGCTCCGGTCCTACAGAGGGATAATCCAGTCCTGCGGCGATACTCGCTGTTTCTCGAATTTGCCCTGCTTCGTCCTGGAGGACATAAGATTTTGCTCCATGTAGCACGCCTATACTGCCCGCTATTAGCGGAGCGGCGTGTTTTCCCACGGCGATGCCTCTACCCGCTGCTTCTACTCCTATCAACTGGACTTCTGTGTCTTTCAAGAAGGGATGAAAAATGCCTATAGCGTTGCTGCCGCCACCGACGCAGGCAATTATGTAATCGGGCAGCCTGCCGCATTTGGCCATGACTTGTTCCCTGGTTTCTTTGCCGATTATCGTCTGGAAATCCCGCACTATTGTCGGATAAGGATGAGGACCTACGACCGAGCCTAAAAGGTAGTAAGTATTCCTGACATTGGTCACCCAGTCCCTCATTGCCTCATTTATGGCGTCTTTGAGCGTTTTGCTTCCCGATGATACGGGAAATACTTCAGCACCCAGGAGCTTCATGCGAAAAACATTGTGTGATTGACGCCTGATGTCTTCTTCCCCCATGTAAACAACACAATCCAACCCCAGTCTGGCACATATGGTGGCAGCGGCTACTCCATGTTGTCCCGCTCCTGTTTCGGCAATAATTCTCTGCTTGCCCATTTTTTTAGCGAGAAGGCCTTGCCCCAACGCGTTATTTATTTTGTGAGCTCCGGTATGTAGCAGGTCTTCTCTTTTGAGAAATATCCTGGCGCCACCGCAGTGATCAGTGAGCTTCTCAGCAAAGTAAAGAGGGGTTGGCCTGCCGGAATAGTCGTGAGACAGGGAATCAAATTCGGACCAGAAAGAAGCATCGCCCTGTATTTTTTTATAAGCAGTGGTCAGTTCGTCAAGTGCGGGAACGAGGGTTTCCGGGGCAAACCTGCCACCGAACTGCCCGAAATAACTGGAAGAAACGAACGAGGGTTCATCTTGCGCTGTCATCGGCTCTCCTTACGGCATTCATGAATGCCTGTATTTTACCTGTATCCTTAATTTTTGCCACTTCTACTCCTGAGGAGACGTCTACCCCCCAGGGTGATGCTATCTTGATAGCTTTACCGACATTTTCCGGCGTAAGCCCGCCAGCGAGAATTACCGGGAATTGCCTGGCTATCTTATGAGCCAGTTCCCAGTCGCAGGTTGTTCCTGTTCCTCCGTATCTGTTCTCGACGTGTGAATCAAGCAGCGTGATGAAGCCTTGGTTGGAGAACAGCCTGTTGCCAGTAGCTACATTGGCGTAAATTTCTTCGTGATGCTGTGGCGTTACTCGTATGGCTTTAATAACGGGCCTGGTAATTTCATCACAGTATTCCCATGACTCGTCACCGCTTAGCTGGACCCAATCCAGGGCACATAAAGTAGCGATTCTGTTTACTTCGGAGGCAGGAGCATTGACAAAGACACCTACCACCTGTATTGTGCTGCTGGCTTTTTTGGCGGCGCAAGATAGTTCACATGCCTCGGCAGGAGTTATCCGGCGGTGGCTGGGGGCAAAAACCATGCCAATAAAATCAGCTCCTGCTGTCGCTGCCGCCAGCACATGTGCTTTATCTCTGATGCCGCATATTTTGACTCTGGTCACGAGATCAACTCCCTTATCTTGCCGGGAATATTGCTGCTGGTGACCAGAGTTTCGCCGACGAGGATGGCGTTAATTTTACTCTTTTGTAGTTTTACGACATCTTCTCTGTTCCTGATCCCGCTTTCGCTGACCACAATCTTTTCTTCAGGGATGAGCGGGCGCAATTTCACGGTCGTGTTTATATCGATCGTGAAATCTCTGAGGTCGCGGTTATTGATCCCGATCATTTCTGCGCCGCTCCTCAGCGCTTTTTCCACATCAATTTCGTTATGGACTTCCACCAGGCATTGCAAGCCAAGGCTATGGCTCAGAGCAAGTAAATCCTGAAGATGTTCCTGCTCCAGGATAGCTGCTATGAGTAGCAGGGCATCGGCGTTATAGGCGTGAGATTCATATACCTGATATGCGTCGAGAATAAAATCTTTGCGCAGGAGCGGGATATCAATAGCTCGTTTGATCTCTGGTAGATATTCAATGTTGCCGCCAAAGTTCTCCTTATCGGTCAGCACGGAGACGGCTGCGGCACCCTCTCCGGCATAAGTAACGGCCAGTTCAACCGGGTGAAAATCGAGGCAGAGTATCCCTCGTGACGGAGAGGCTTTTTTTACCTCAGCGATCAGGCTGATGCGGTTGCCCCTGATAGCACCGGCAAAATCAAGTGGCATTTTCTGACGGGCAGCAGAAAGCTCTTTAAGGCGTTCCAGCGGCAGAATGGATTTCTCCTGTCTAACCTCTTCCTTTTTTCGAGTGATAATTCTATCCAGCATTTCTCGTTTCTTCGCTCTGTTTTGGATTATTTAAGGTCTTCATCTCAAGTTCTGGCTGAACCGAATCAGGTCGTTGAGTTTGTCAAGCGCCCTGCCGCTATCAATAATCTCTTTAGCCAGCAGGACACCTTCCTGAAAATCCCTTGCTTTGTTTCCGGCGATAAAGGCGGCGGCGGCATTCATGATCACTATGTCTTGGGCCGGCCGCTTCTTTTTCCCCAGTGGCTGTCGTAATAGCGTGGCGTTTTTCTCAGGAGTCCCCCCTTTAATTTCGTCTGAGGGAGCTCTTTTAAAGCCCAGT
>JAUWOK010000024.1 GCA_030612165.1 Dehalococcoidia bacterium | reverse complement strand
TGGAGCCACCGGTGAAATACCACTCTTGTTTAGTTTTGGTTCTAACCTGCCTTATGGTGGGGACAATGTCTGGTGGGTAGTTTGACTGGGGCGGTTGCCTCCTAAAAGGTAACGGAGGCGTCCAAAGGTTCCCTCAGCACGAATGGAAACCGTGTATAGAGTGCATTGGCATAAGGGCGCTTGACTGTGAGACATACAAGTCGAGCAGGGACGAAAGTCGGGCAAAGTGATCCTACGGCACTGTGTGGAAGGGCCGTAGCTTAACGGATAAAAGCTACGCTAGGGATAACAGGCTTATCTTGCCCAAGAGTTCATATCGACGGCAAGGTTTGGCACCTCGATGTCGGCTCGTCGCATCCTGGGGTTGAAGAAGGCCCCAAGGGTTGGGCTGTTCGCCCATTAAAGCGGCACGCGAGCTGGGTTCAAACCGTCGTGAGACAGGTTGGTCTCTATCCGTCGTGGGCGCAGGAGATTTGAGAGGGGCTCTCCTTTGTACGAGAGGACCAGGAGGGACAGACCTCTGGTGTGCCAGTTGTCGTGCCAACGGCAGTGCTGGGTAGCTATGTTTGGAAGAGATAAGCGCTGAAAGCATATAAGCGCGAAACTCGCCTCAAGATGAGATCTCCCACTGGATTAACCAGGTAAGACCGCAAGAAGACTACTTGCTTGATAGGCGGCATGTGTAAGCAGAGTAATCTGTTTAGCTAAGCCGTACTAATGGTCGAGGCCTTGACCTACATCAGAACTGACACAAGATATACAAACGTCGCGGGGTAGAGCAGTGGCAGCTCGTCGGGCTCATAACCCGGAGGTCGCTGGTTCGAATCCAGCCCCCGCTACCAAAAGGTAATGATATTACCTAACTCCGACGTTAAAATATGTCTGTTTGAATATACATTCCGTCATGTTTAATTTGCTACTTACCAGTGTTCGCAGCGCATTAAATCATCCAACGATTTCCTGCTCTTATGTCTGGGCTTAAGCGTGTTCGTAAAGCGCTGCGGTACACCAGGCGATAAAAACTCGCTGTTTTTGAGGGTTGTTTTTGTCTGGAAGAGGGGGAGTAAAAAGTCGCTTTTATCCTGACCTGGAGGATGCGGTGCTATGCTTTCACCTCGACGGTAATTTCCGTTCCTTTGCCCACCTGGGATTTTACTGAGAAGGTGCCACCGAGCAGGTGAGCTCGCTCCTGCATGCCGATTAGCCCCAGCTTGCCTTTACCGGCGAAGGCTCCTGCCACTTTAGGCACCCTAAATCCTCTGCCGTTGTCGACAACGGTCAAACTGACTTCATCGGGAGCAAACTCGATTTTAACCAGCACCTCTATTGCCATGGCGTGCTTTTTGACGTTGCGTAATGCCTCCTGGGCGACGCGGAATAGAGTCAGCTCTGTCTCTGGGGATAGGCGGCGCTGTGTGCCGGCTATCTCAAAACGTATGTTAATTTCTTTTTCTTCGTTGTGCATCTCGTTTATCAGGTTTGCTAAGATTGGCACCATGCCTAGTTGCTCTAAGGCGTCAGGACGCAATTCTTGTGCAAAGAGGCGAATATTTTTTGCCATATCGTTAACACTGCCTTGGACCTGTTTCAGCCGAGAAAGCGTTTCCTGTGACATAATTTCCTTGCCTCTGGTTAACATATCGATCTTCAAGGAGATAGTTGCCAGATCCTGGGAGAAAACATCATGTAGCTCGCAAGCAATATGCTTTCGTTCTTCCTCCTGTGCTCTGGTGATTTCTGCGAGGTAAAATTGCATGTTTTTCTGTCGTTGTCGTTGTCCAGTTATGTTTCTGGCTATAGCCATAATGCCTACTATTTGCGCGTTTTCCTTTATTAAAGAGGGCGCGGACTCGACAATCATTTTCTCGCCGTTTTTCCTGGATATCTCATGTTCGTAGTATTGCCGCTTAATACATTGGTCCCTAATCCACTTCTGCTGCTCTTTCATGAGGGTTTTAAAGCTTGCTGGGGAGAGAAATTGTGATACGTGGCGCCCTATCATTTCTTTGGCCGTCGTATAGCCGAAGAGATCTACCGCCTGCTGGTTGACGGCAAGGATTTCTCCCTCAAGAGTACGAGTAAAAATGACATAGCTGGTCTGGGTGAAAATGCTTGAATAGAGAGCCTCCATAGTCATGAAGGGCCTTTTCTGTTTTTGTAGTTCTTTCTGAGGGCGAGCTATCTTTGCAAATGCCCTCTTTTCGCTGGTTCTCTTATCGGGTTTTTGGCTGTCAGCTATCATGTGTGGTTCCTTCAAAAATATCGTCGAGTGCCAGCCAATTTTCTTTCAAGGCATAAAGCACAGCTTCGGTGCGAGATCCGACTTTTAACTTTTTGAAAGTATTTACCATGTGAGTTTGAACAGTGCGTTCACTGATCACAAACTCCCTGGCGATTTCCCCGTTGGTCAACCCTCTGGCTGCTAGTTTGAGTATCTCCACCTCGCGTGAGGACAGTATCAGGGGTTTTTGTCCGGTTTTGGCGGCGCCAACCACTAGCTGGTGTATGGTTTGGCTGGCGGATTGAAAAGAAAACACTGCTTCTCCTGCATATACCCTGCGGATAGCATTGATTAGCTTGTCTACAGGAGCATTCTTTAGTAAATATCCTGCTATACCCGCTTCTAAAGAAGTTGAAATATATGACGCGCAGTCATAAGCGGTGAGCATAATGATAGAGGTCCTCGGACAAAGTGCTTTAATCTGTCGGGCGGCTTCAATGCCGCCGATGGTGGGCATAGAAATATCGAGGACAACCACATCCGGCAACAGCTTCTTTGTTAAGCTGATTGCCTCTTCGGCATTTGTTGCCCTTGCCACTACAGCTATATCATCCTCTCTTTCTAAAAGAAGGGATAGTCCTTCTAAAAATGCTGGGTGGTCGTCTGCTAATAGAACTTTAATTTCCTCCATAATCAATCTCCTTTTTGCTGAAGAATATGAACAAACTTTGCAAAAAGGTAGTGCCACTCTCATTTTAGCATATGTTGTTTAATTTCTTGTCTTTGCGTCGTTTGTAGCATCCAGTCATTAATCAACGTTTTGCGTATGGCGAAGGTCCCGAGCGGGTTCGGTCCTTGGCGAATAAGCAGTTTTTGGGGGACAGAATAGGTATTTCGATGGATGGGCAGGTGAGGATTGAGAAGGTATAATTAGGCCGTTAATAGCAATGGCTGTGGGCAGTTTGTTTGGGTGATGGGAACTTTGGGCCCGGGGAGGACATAGAAGACATGTCATGAGTTTAGGTCGAGGTAATTTTAAGTAGAAAAGTTAAAGGAGGCAAAGAATGGAAACGGCAGCAGAGCAAATAATGAAATTGAATAAGAAGAAGGCGGGGGAGGAGTATTTACTGGATCCGAAAAAAGTGGGGGTAAGGCTGGATGAGCCAGGTCACCCTACGAGTAAGGCATGGGCAATTGTTACTCCCGAGATGTGGAAATTCAGGTTCTCAGTCGCGGACAAGATAGGCGTAGATGAGCCAGATTACTTCGCTGACAAGGAAGCCTATACAGACATGGGGCCGTTCATGGCAATGAAGGAAGCCTGTGACGAGAATCCGGAGGCTTCAGTTGCACAGGTGGTTTCTGTGGCGTTCGCAAAGGCTCTTGACCGTCAAAACCTGACAGTCAGGCCATACGAGATGGTCATTGGCTTGTACTCCAGTGATGAGCATGGTATGCCGGGGGATCCGCAGAAGCAGAACTGGCAGCAATTGGTGGCGAACTTTAAGAACGCGCCGGAAAGGATGATGTACTGGAAAGACGGCAAAAAAGTCAGGCTTTCCAAACAGGAGATGGATGAGCTAACAGCAAAGGTAGGCAATAGGTTCAATGCAGTATCAAGAGTTGTTGGCAAACTGACGCCTGAGGAACAGCGCATGTACTTTTGTCCCGAGGCTCCCGGGAGATATTTTGAAGCGTTTGGCTCTGTACAGCGTGCCAGTGCTGATCATGGCTGGTATATGAGGCTTGGCTGGAGAAAATTAGTAGATATGAAAAAGGAGAAGCTGGGGGAGTACGAGAAGGAATTTGAGCGTGTCAAACTAGCTGAGCCGCTCGACTATCACAAAACCGATGCGATACAGGATAAGATTGATAATGCTAAGGCGGCCATTCTGGTTGGTGAGGCGGTTATCAGATGGACAAAAAGGTGGGCAGAGGCAGCCAGGAAAGCTGCTCCTCAGATGCCCGACGAGAAATCAAGACGGATGGCTGAACAGGCGGCGAAGAATTGTGATTGGGTAGCGGAGAACGCGCCCCGCACTTTCTGGGAAGCCGTACAGATGTTCTGGCTCAGTTATTGTGTTTTCCGTGGTTTGGAATCCTGTCATCCTGGTGCCTTCAAGCCGGATGACCTTTTGCGGGAATGGTACGAACGCGATGTAATAAAGGAGAAAACACTGGACAGAACTACAGCAGGTGAGATATTAGCTTGCTGGGCAGCTAAGTACCACGAAACGGCCGGGTTTGGACCTGCGAGGTTTGGCGGCCTGGGCAAGTCGTTTCAGGGAACCAGAGATTATACGGTCTGGACGATCGGTGGACAGGATAAGCACGGTCATGACGCCACGAATGAACTTACCCGTTTAATCCTGGATGTCTGGGACGGATACAGGTTTCACTTTCCTGACCTTAAATTCAGATGGCATCCTGCGACTAAAAAGGATGATTTTAGAAGGGTTGTTGAGATAGCCAGGACAGGGTTGGGCCTTCCTTCCCTCAGGAATGATCCGCTGGCCATTGAAACTCTTTTAAGCCAGTATCCTGGAGAGCTAACCCTGGAGCAGGCGAGACAGTGGGCGATTGTAGGTTGCAATACTCCGGGATGTGTTGTTGATTCTAAAGGGCCTGTCAGGCGGGAGGTTTCTTATGCCGATATTGAAAAGGCGCCGGAATTCGTGCTCTTCAACGGCAGAGACCCGGAGCCGGGCTTTGAGTGGTTCAAGTCGGTAGAGACCGGAGACCCTACCAAGTTTAAGGATTTTGAGGAGTTTTATCAGGCCTGGCTCAGGCAGTATGAATGGGTCGTGGCTATGGAGGTCAGGTACAGGAACAGGTTCCTCGAGGAACTGGAAACTACAAACCGCATGCCGTTTGTGAGCCTCCTGTATAAATGCTGTCTGGACTCAGGGCTTGATGCGCTTCAAGACCCCGCCATAGCAAGGTTTAGCTTTCAGAGCATAGTCGGCTGGGTGGATTCAATAGATAGCCTCGCGGGCGTGAAATTTTGGGTTTACGACAAGAAGAAATACACTATGGAGCAGCTCCTGACGGCATTGAAGGCCGACTGGGAAGGTTACGAAGAGATGAGGCAGGATTTCAGGAATGCGCCCAAGTTCGGGAACGACGACGACTATGCGGACGACATAATGGTAAGGGCGACCCACGATGTTTTCATAGTACACAAGACAAAGACCTTGGATAGGAGAGGTTACCCGGTTTATCCCAATCAGCTTCCCGTAAGCCGCATGTTTCAGTCTGCTCCCATGGTAGGGGCATTGCCCAACGGGAGGAAGAGAGGCGATGCGCTGTGTGACGGAGGGATTAACCCTCATGCCGATTTTGACAAAGCCGGGCTGTGGGGAAGAATGAGGTCAGCCTTGAAGGTTGACCAAACCGAGTGCAGGGCGTACATCTACAATCAGAGGGTTGATTATTCTTCGGTGACAGGTGAGGTTGGTTTAGGTAAATTCGCGGATTATTGCTGGACCAGCCTTGAGCAGGGGCAGACTCAGATGCAGTTCAACTTTGTCTCGACTGAAGTACTGAGGGATGCTCAGAAGCAGCCGGAGAAATACCCTTACCTTACGGTGAGGGTGTCCGGTTATAATGCTTTCTTTACCGGGTTGCCTGTCTTCATGCAGGATGCTGTGGCAAGCCGCGTGGAGCAGAAACTGTAGTATCTTGCAGAAGATAAGCGAACAAAGAGTGCTGTAACAGGCACCGGCCGATGCAGCAATCTCTAGCTGGGGGTTGCTGCATCGGGTTTGCATGGCAACAGGTATTCGTATAAAGGAGGTTGTCTGTGTCAACTGAGGCAATAATTAAGAATGTAGATGAACACGCGGTCCATGATGGCCCGGGGGCGAGGGCGCTTGTGTTCATAAAGGGTTGTAACTTGTGTTGCAAATGGTGTCAGAATCCGGAACTCATAAAGTTTGAGCCCCAGATATGGATCCATAAAGTGTTTTGCAAAAAATGTGGTTTATGTGAAGCGGTATGTCCTGTTAATGCTATCGATTTAAATGCAGATATCATTCACAGAATTGATAGAGAGAAATGCCTGGGTATTGAGTGCGGCAAATGTGTTGCAGTATGTCCATATAATGCCTTACAGATAGTTGGTTTTAAGATCACTGCTGAGGAAACTTGGAGGTGGCTGGCGAAGTATAAAAGTTTTTATCAGGGTTCCGGGGGCGGGATAACGCTCAGCGGTGGAGATCCATTGCATTCGCCTGATTTTTCAGCCGAGGTGCTTGAGCTTTGTAAAAGAGACAATATACATACGGCAATTGAAACGAGTTTGCACGCTAGTTATGATACTTTGTGGAAAGTGGCAAGGTATTGCGACCTTATTCTGTGTGATATTAAGCACATGGATAGCGAAAAGCATGAAGAGGGAACAGGGGTACCCAACGAACTAATCCTCAAGAATCTTCGAAGGCTTAATGAGGATTTTCCGGGCGAAATCGTGGTGCGAGTACCACTGGTTCCCGGGTACAATGATGACGAGGAAAACATTCGCCAAACGGCGGAATTTCTTTCTCCACTGGAACGCGTAAAAGGGATAGATTTGCTGCCCTTCAATAACTTCCCTGTGACGAAATTCGAGGCACTTGGTATAGATTGGGAATGTAAGGGAAGTCAAAGGCAAGCAAATGAGTATCTAACCAGTCTTCATGAAATAGTAAAACTTTATAAAGCACACTGCACGATAGGAGGAATGTGGTAGTTTAGCAATAAGGTGAGCAGGAGAGGCTGCTGCCTGCTCCTCTTCAAGGGGAGAAAGGCTGACAGTCGCTCCGTGCTTACATTAAGACCTTTCACTCCTTTTTACTTTGTGCGGTGTCTGGCTTGCCAGATGCGGATTTTTGTCTGATGAGCCGGGCAACTGCATTTTAGGGAGCGTTTTCTTGGGCAGGCAACATCCTGAATTAGACGGCATTGGACATTTCATCGGAACGTGTTTTTTGAGCATATGCCGACATTCATTTCACCATGCCAGATACTACTGCTTGCGTAATCTGTCGTAGATGGCAGGTGCCAGGCATTCCAGGCACGAGCGCAGGGAATCGTTCTCGCAATTATCAGGTAAAAGAGTGAGAGAGAAATTGTTCTGTTCCAGCGCCCATACATCGCTGCCTGGGATTTTCTGCCAGGAATTTTTATTGCGCAGTATGCGGTAAAAAGCCACCTTGCCGTTCTGGTTGCTATCCGGGTTGTCACGCACTATGTTTTCACAGCAACTCTGGTTGCTTAGCTTTGTAATTTCTATTCCCCTGATTTTCTCCAGCGGTAAATCGGGAGAGTTTACATTCAAAAAAGTCCCGGGAGGGAGATCTCCTTTCCTGATACTGACGGCTAATTGGGTTGCTATTTTTGCTGCGGGCTCCAGGTGTGGATTGTCGTAAGCAGCAACCGAAACAGCCAGGGAAGGAATACCCCGCAGGTATCCCTGAAAAGCGGCGTTCACGGTACCCGAGACAAAAACATCGTTGCCTATGTTAGGGCCGTTGTTGATGCCGGCAACCACCAGATCTATTCCGCCGTCGAAGAGGAACTTCGTGGCAATGATGACAGAATCTACAGGTGTGCCTTCTATAGAATAAGCAGCCACTCCGTCCAGCCTGGATTTTACTTCGTTTACTTGAATGGGCCGTCGCAGATGAATGGAACTTCCCATTCCGCTTTGCTCCTGGTGTGGGGCGGCAACCACGACAGTGCCCACCTCTTGAAGCGCATCCGCCAGCGCCCAGATGCCGGGGGAATCTATGCCGTCGTCATTGGTGACCAGTATTTTCATGATGGTTGGGAAAAAGGCTTTAGTAGAATTTCCTTCCCGTATTGTGCTTTTGTTATCTTTTTCTGTCAAGAAGCCAGAGGGTTTGTTCTTGGGGACGAAATGCCAGCATCAAAAAGGAACGTTTGAAGTTTGCTTGTAGGTTACTGTCCTGTTTCGTGATACAATCCCTCCAGGCTGAGTATTGGCGCTCCTGTGCTTTGAGCAGGTGTTATAAGGAGGTGGAGTTGTGGTTAAGAAACCTTTCTACGGGTGGGTTGTTGTTGGTCTGGCTTTCCTGGTCCTGGTTATCTACGAAATAGGATATGTCTTCGGAATATTTATGGACCCTTTGATTAACCAGTTCGGCTGGTCCCGGGAAGCAATGGGCTGGACAGTTTCTATAGGTTATGGGCTGGCCATCCCTCTGGGAATATACTGGGGGAAATTCCTCGATAAACATGGACCAAGGAAACTTTTTGCCATCGCCTGCAGCATTGGAGGGTTGGGATTGTTCCTGGCCAGTTTTACCTCTCAACTGTGGCAGCTTTATATGACCTTCGGGGTAATGTGGGGAATAGGATGGTCTTCCTTCTTCGTGATTCCCAACGCAGTGGTCAGGAGGTGGTTTGTCAGGCGCGCCGGGCTGGCACTGGGCATAGCCGTATGCGGCATAGCCCTGGGCTGGCCTGTGTTATTTCCGTTAGTGGAGCACCTGATAAGTTCTGCAGGCTGGCCATTTGCCTTCCGTTTCTTAGGCATCATAGTCTGGGTTATAGGCGCCATCGTGGTAGCTTTCATAAAGCCTTCACCTGAATCCATAGGTTCCTATCCCGACGGGGAGAAACCAGAAGCCACTACAGGAAATTCCGTCTCCATTGAGGGTGAGGAATGGACAGCCAGCAGGGCAATACGCACCAGGGGCTTCTGGATGACATGGCTATCGTTATTCTGTCTCATCGTCGCACTCACCATGATTATCTTCCATGCTCCCTCTTACGCCAAAGCACAGGGACTCGAGTCGGCGACAGTTGCCTTTATCTTCGGCATGATGGGACTGCTCAGTGTCCTGGGAAGAGTCGGCTCCGGGCAGCTAGGAGATCAGCTAATAACCAGGGGAATGTCTCCTGTCCATGCCAGGAGGTATATGTATGCCGTTTCCGGCCTGCTTATGGGTATAGGTGTGATTATTATGCTCCAGGTGACCAGCACATCTCTGCTCTGGGTATGGGCTGTCGTATTTGGCATCGGCTACGGCTTCCATGTGCCGCAGCTAGCCGCAGTAATGGGTGATATGTTTGGCAGAAAGAACCTGGGCGTTATTATTTCCCTTTGCGGAACGGCATCAGGCATGGCAGGTATAATCGGGCCGCCCCTGGCAGGAAGAATCTGCGATGTCCAGGGGAGCTATACTCTGGCTTTTCAGATAGCCGCTGGAATCTGTTTTCTCGCCATCATATTTTCTCTGCTAATAAAGGGGAATGCTTCAGGAACACAGGAACGAGTGTGAACACCAGCCAAAAAGCTCACAGGTCGTAAAACACCTGCGGAGCTAACTCCTTCATAATCCTGCGCACCTCACCTGCCACCACCCTCATCTCAGGAAGAGCCTGCCTGGAGGCTCGCAGTTTAATGATGTGGCGAATTTCCCGGAAATTCCAGGTGCAGATTATTCTGGTTTCGCAAGCACCAGGCAGGACATAACGGGCTGCCTCCGGCTTTATCCCCCTGGCAAGTAAATGCTCATAGGCTTTCCAGCAATCTACCATAGTTTTTTCGAATAGTTCATGTGTCTCTTTATCCTGTTCCCTGATTTCGGCAGGTTCAATATATCTGGGCTCGGATTCCCTGACATAACGCTGACTTCTCTGGCTGTAACTGGCCAGCCTGTGTCTTACCAGTTCGTGGGTTAATACACGGCTGGCGCGAATATAGAAGGTAGCGCAGGCATGTTCGATCATCGATTCATGCCCTATTTGCAACCACTTCTGAATACGGTCCGGGGTAGTGCCCGTTCTGTCCTGGCTATCCCAGCATAATCTGCCTGCTTGCTCTATCAGAGCCTCGGCATCAGGCGTAACAGCAATCAGTTTTACTTCTACGTCATAACTATCCAGCATATATCATATAGCTCTCTCTAGCGTTTGGCCTACTGTAGCATCTCAAGCTTTATTATAACAACATGCTTTTATTCCCGAAATAATAACACTCTGGGCTTTTACCTTTGACGCTAACAGGAAAAAGCTGATAACCTAAACAACTTTAAGGAGGCACATAAATGTCTGGCGAAGTAGATATGGAAAAAATCGTTTCCCTGTGCAAGCGCAGGGGATTTATCTTTCCCAGCAGTGAGATATATGGAGGGTTGGCCAGTTGCTGGGATTATGGTCCGCTGGGGATAGAACTGAAGCGCAATGTCAAAAATGCCTGGTGGAAAGCTATGGTTCAAGAACAGGAAAATGTGGTTGGCATGGATACCAGCATTATGATGAACCCTCGTGTCTGGGAATCCAGCGGGCATGTGGACGGGTTTACCGATCCTCTGGTGGAATGCAAGAATTGCCATCTGAGGTGGCGGCTTGACAAGATAGAAGGGAAAGGGTGTCCTGAGTGTGGTGGTGAACTGACCAGCCCCCGCACTTTTAACCTGATGTTCAAAACATTCATGGGGCCTGTGGAGGAAGAAGCGAGTGTTGTTTACCTTCGCCCCGAGACTGCCCAGGGCATGTTCGTTAACTTTGCCAATATCGTCGCTTCTTGCCGCAAAAAACTTCCTCTGGGCATCGCCCAAATAGGTAAATCCTTCCGCAACGAAATCACTCCCGGTAATTTTATCTTCAGAACCAGGGAATTTGAGCAGATGGAAATGGAGTACTTTGTTAAGCCGGGCACGGATGAAGGTTGGTTTGACTATTGGGTAAAAGAGCGTTTTGACTGGTACACCAGGCTGGGCATGAGAAAGGAAAACCTGCGGCTGCGGCTGCACGAAAAAGATGAGCTGGCCCATTACGCCAAAGCTTGCTACGATGTTGAATATTTATTTCCTATGGGCTGGTCTGAACTGGAAGGCATTGCCAACAGGGGCAATTATGACCTGACACAGCACATTAAGTGCAGCGGAAGGGACCTCAGCTTTTACGACGCAGAGGCTGATGAACGCTACGTGCCATATGTCATTGAGCCATCGGCCGGCGTTGACCGTTCCATGCTGGCTTTTCTGGTTGATGCTTATGACGAAGAAGAGGTCAAGGGGGAAAAGAGAGTTGTTCTGCGCCTGCACCCCTCTCTGTCTCCCAATAAGGTGGCTATTTTGCCCTTGAGCAAGAATGAAAAGCTGTTACCTTTGTCCAGGCAGGTTCATGGCCAGTTGAAGGCCGAGTTCATGGCTGCCTATGACGATGCTCAGAGTATCGGGCGAAGATACCGGCGGCAGGACGAAATCGGCACTCCTTTCTGCGTGACCATTGATTTCCAATCCTTGGAAGATAATCAGGTTACCATCAGAGAAAGAGACAGCCTGGCGCAAATTCGGGTGTCCATTGATAAGCTGAACGGTATTCTGAAAAGTGAACTGGAAGGGATATTTCCCTCTGCCTTTCCTTCATCCGCCAGCGAGCAATAAAAAGCAAAGAGGCTAAGGCGCTGTTTGCTTCTGACACAACTGTCATTGCCCGTGCAAAGGAATATCTATGGCGTTGGTCTGGTTGTCCAACACAACAAACCTAATCGTTATTGTCTTCAATACAACAGATATCGGGTAGCTCCCGAAACTTTTCATCGAGGTCAAGTCCGTAGCCAACAATGAATTTATCAGGCACGGTAAAGCCCAGGTATTTGATAGGCACTGAAACCTTGCGGCAGTCTGGCTTATCCGTTAAAGCACAGAGTTTTAGGGAGGCAGGGTGTTCTTTCTGCAAAAAATCAAGCAGAAAAGACACGGTCAGCCCGGTATCCACTATGTCCTCTATCACCAGCACATCTTTTCCCTTTATCGAAGTTTCAAGCCCGTGTATCAACTTAATTTCCCCTGTGCTCTTTATGTCACCGCTGTAGCTGGAAAGCCTGATGAATTCAATTTCCAGCGGCAAGTCCAGGCGGCGGATAATGTCCGCCATAAAAACAAATGACCCTTTCAGGATGCCGACCAGCACAAGCTGCTTCCCTCTATAGTCCTGCATTATCTCAGCAGCTATCCTGTCCACGGCCCTGCCTATTTCTTCACGGCTGAAGAGGATTTTGAACTGAGCCTGTTTATCCTGCGCATTCTTTTTCATTTTTGTCATTCTATCATGCACGAGGAATATCTCTGCTCACTTTGCTTTGGCCAAACAAGCGTGTTATAAAAAGCATTCTGGCAGAGTTTCCTGAAAATTTTAGTTGCAGTTGAAGGAGGACACCCAATGGATCTGGAAAAAATGATTCGTAATGTGCCCGGTTTTCCCAAAGAGGGGATTATGTTCAAAGATGTCACCACCTTGCTTAAAGACCCTCTGGCGTTCAAGTACACCATTGATGCCCTGACAGAAAAATATCGTGACAAAGCTATTGACGTTGTTGTTGCCACGGAAGCGCGGGGATTTATCTTTGGTGCGCCGCTGGCTTATACTCTTGGTGTCGCTTTCGTACCCGTACGCAAACCGGGTAAGTTGCCAGCGGAGACAGTAAAAATCGAGTATGCGCTGGAATATGGTACCGACGCCGTGGAAATACACAAAGACGCTATCTCTCCCGGCCAGAAAGTATTAATAGTGGACGACCTCCTGGCTACGGGAGGAACGATGCTGGCCACGGCGCAATTGGTAGAAATGCTGGGTGGGCAGGTGGCGGGCATCGCTTTTCTCATCGAACTGCTTCCTCTTAAAGGAAGACGAAAACTGTCGGCATACCCCGTTAAGAGCCTGATCAAATGCGAGGATTATTAGCGTTTTTCCGCTTGATGCTGCCACCATCTCTGCAGGATGATATTTTCTCAGCGTAGTTGCATGACGACAAGGTCGTAGAATACCAACGCAACGAGCGCATTGCGTGTTGCTGTCCAGTGAAAATGTCACCTTAATTGTTCAGTGAATTTGTCACCCCCTATTGATATGTGTACCCTAAAAGGTCTGCGCCAGGGATGGTCCGGGCCGGGCTTGGTATGATGATGAGGCTTTGACTGTAAGGTCT
>JAUWOK010000093.1 GCA_030612165.1 Dehalococcoidia bacterium | reverse complement strand
CCCCCCCCCCCCGGCCGACGCCCGCCCCCCGCGGCCCCCCCGCTCAGCCCCGCCCGCGCCCGCGCCCCCGCCGCGGCCTTAAGAAATGCGGCAGGATATCGATTTATGCCCGATTATGTTCCTGAAGCTGAGATGGCACCGAGAGATGTGGTAGCACGCAGCATTCTTTATGAGATGACGAAGACGGGCAGTGATAAGGTTTTCCTGGATGTTACCCATCTGCCGCCCCATCTGGTTACTGCTCGTTTTCCCCATATTTATCGTTTTTGTTTGGACTGCGGGTTGGATATTACCAGGGAATATATTCCTGTAGCTCCAGCGGCCCATTATCTCATGGGTGGCATCAGGACAAATAGCTGGGGTGAGACCAGTATTCCCGGCTTGTTTGCTTCCGGCGAGACTGCCTGTACCGGGGTGCACGGAGCTAATCGCCTGGCGTCAAACTCGTTGCTGGAATCGGTGGTTTTCAGCAAGCGAATGATACGACGAAGCCAGATGCTGGAAAAGAAGGATTGTGTTTGGCATGAAGGCAAAACGCCTGGAAATAAGAATGTTTATCTTGCCTTACCTTCCCGTAGTGCTTTGCCTGAAGTACCTTCGTTGAATCTTTCCAAGCTTCAGTCTCTTA
Source organism: Dehalococcoidia bacterium (assembly GCA_030612165.1). GTDB lineage: Bacteria > Chloroflexota > Dehalococcoidia > GIF9 > AB-539-J10 > UBA6803. The sequence continues at coordinate 1,954 of JAUWOK010000093.1, read as the reverse complement.
TGTGGGATAAAGTAGGTATTGTTCGTTTGGGTAGCGGGCTTGGGGAAACGGTGGGCATTCTGGCCGCGTGGGAAAAGGTTTTGCAGCCTCCTTCTGACAGGTTTTCACATGAGCTGAATAACCTGGTTTTATGTGCCCGATTGATGGCAGAAGCCGCTTTGTTTCGCGAGGAGAGCAGAGGAGCTCATTTCCGCACTGATTTTCCTCATTCTTCTCCTGCCTGGCTCAAGCATATAATTTTCAGAAAAGATATATCCGGGGAGAGATGAAAATGTTGCCTGAGGCGAAAATTGATGAGGTAATTGCTCGTGCCCTGGCTGAGGATCTTGCGCGAGGGGATATTACCACTGATATTCTGATATCACCCGGCCAGCAGGGCATTGCTGACATTGTGGCGAGGGAAACAGGCATTCTGGCCGGTGCTGATATGGCTAAACGGACATTTCTCCGGGTTGATTCTGTTCTTAAGGTGGATGTGCGGATTGCTGATGGGAGTGAGCTTAACAAAGATGATGTGATTGCCAGTGTGGAAGGAAATGCCTCCAGTATCCTCAGAGCAGAGCGGGTGGCGCTGAATTTTCTCCAGTGGCTGAGTGGAATTGCTGCGCAGACGAACCGTTATGTGAAGGTTGTTCGTGGGCTGCCGGTGCAGATTCTCGATACCAGAAAAACTACTCCCGGTCTGCGCTTGTTTGAGAAGTATGCTGTGAGAATGGGAGGAGGGGTTAATCACCGCATGAGTTTAGGGGATGGTGTCTTGATTAAAGATAATCACCTGGAGATATTGCATCATCTTGGAATGACTGTTAATGATGTGGTAATCAAAGCTAGACAAGACACGCCGTGCCAGATGAAAATAGAGATAGAGGTAGAAACGCTGCAGGAAGTGCAGGAGGCATTGGAAGCTGGAGTAGATGTTATTATGCTTGATAATATGACTCTTGAAGATATGCGTCGGGCAGTGGAGATTGCCAGCGGACGTGTTTTGCTGGAAGCCTCCGGCGGGATTACCCTGGACAAAGTTCGTTCTGTAGCCGAGACGGGAGTTAATTTTATTTCGATAGGTGCGCTTACACACTCGTTTAATGCTCTGGATATTAATTTGTCTTTCAATCTCTCATGAGAACATTGTTCTCTCGGCAAGGGCTATTTGCTTTCCAGTAGCAAAGTAACAGGACCGTCATTGTGAATTTCTACCTGCATGTGTTCTTGAAAAACACCTGTTTCTATTTTTAGTCCTGCGCGGCGCAGGTGCTCTATGAAAAAGTCGTAAAGCTCCTTCGCTTTATCGGGTGGAGCTGCTTCGCCAAAGCTGGGACGCCGCCCCTTCCGCGCATCGGACAGGAGGGTAAACTGGCTTACTATAAGTATCTCGCCGTTGGTGTCTAATGCTGAGAGGGCAAACTCTTGTCCACCACAGGCAAATATGCGGAGATTAGTCAGTTTATTTGCCAGGTAGCAAGCATCGTCCTTGGAGTCATCTTTTCCGATACCCACAAAAACCATGAGGCCTGGGCCGATTTTCCCGGATATTCTGTCATTGACCCTGACCGAAGCGTGGGAAACACGCTGAATAAGAACTTTCATTTTCCTGTAATAACTATCCCTGACCTGTTAAGACGATTCTCATCGAAAAGTCTTTAATGTGATAATTATTCTCAGTATAAGCCACCCTGCCATAATGATAGGAGCTACTCTAATGATCTTGCAAAACCTACTCTCAGATGGCACTAAGAATGAGGTAAGGTCAAATTAACCATGAAAAGTTTACCAGATCATCCTGCAACAAAACAAGGACGTTGATTATTCCTTGCTTGCTAATCAATTTTAGTGAAAGGGTTTCCTAGGCTTGTGGAAAGGTCCGCTATCATGTTAAAAGTCTCGACGGCTTCAGGCCACTGCTTAAGGTACCCCTTGGTGATAGGCAACATGGCTTCACACCAGGTAGCCACCT
>JAUWOK010000029.1 GCA_030612165.1 Dehalococcoidia bacterium | reverse complement strand
TTCCTGTATGCCCATGAATCCGATGCCGAGAAGACGCTGGAGGATATCCACCATAACGGCGATAAACATTATAGCTAGACAAACAGCAGCTACTGTATGCAGGCTCTCACTAATTTTCTTAACGACCCGCTCAAACAAGGGAGCACCTCCTGTTTCCCGAGCACATACCTTCAGTCTATGTTTATTAGCTGACAGTGTACTTTGCGAACGAGAGAAAAGTCAATAGTTTTTTGGGATTATGGAGTGAGTTGCAGGGTAACTATATGGTCAAAGGGTTGTGGGGATAGATGTTTGAAACGGAGAGAGTTGTTTTCTTGCGGAGGGGATTTTACGTGCTGAAAGAATAAGTCATAATATTCTGACCGAACGAAAGGAGGTAGAAGAAAATGGAGAAAAGGATTTTGTGGGACATGGAGGCAGAGGTCGTGGTGGTGGGTTACGGGTTGGCGGGGGCGGCAGCGGCCATAGTTGCGCAGGAGGCAGGGGTAAAAACCCTGCTCCTGGAGAGGGGAAAAGAGCCGGAAGGGAACACCTGGATATCCCTGGGCGGCATTTCCTGCCCGGACGACGCTGGCAAGGCGAATGAATATCTGAAGAGCCTGTTTGAGCTTTCTCATTCTGTGCTGGACGAAGAGGCGCTCGGCGTATATGCGAAGATGGCGACTAAAAACCTGGAGTGGCTGAAACAGGTCGGGAAGAGTGTCGGGATAGATGTCTCCTTCCGGGAATATGGGAAGCCGGCGTATCCTGATCATGCAGGAGCAGAGGCGATGCATAAATGGATGACGCTTGTACCCAGGAAGTCCTCGGTAGAGAGCCTGTTTCATGTTCTTTCCAGCGCGCTTGCCAGTAGGGGAGTTCGCATATCCATGGAGACCAGGGCGAAAAAGCTGATACAGGACGGAGAAGGTGAGGTTATCGGGCTGGTGGTGGAGCGGGGGGGAAAGGATATTAATGTGAAAGCCAGGAAAGCAGTCGTTCTGGCGACGGGTGGATTTCAGAACAGCGAGGAGCTTCTCAGGAATTTCTCCAGGGGCTATCCGGTATATTATGGCGGCGGCCCTGGTAATACGGGAGACGGTATCAAAATGGCAATGCAGGCAGGTGCTGATCTATGGCATATGAACAGCCTTTCCTGCGGAATAGGAGTTAAAGTTCCGGAGCACGAGGCTGCCTTTATGTGTGCGCTGCCGGCAATTCATTACGGAAGCCAGGCTGCGTCGAGCTGGTTCTTCGTGGACAGATATGGTAGACGTTTTATAAATGAGCTGGGGCTGGATGTTCATTCATGGAACCTGGTTCTGGATTATTTTGATCCTGTTCTTGAGGAGTATACCAGGATTCCTGCGTATGCCATTCTGGACGAGCACACTAGAAAAAGCGCCTCTCTGGCTATGGCAATGGGATGGGTGCAAAAAACGGGATACAGGTGGTCTGCAGATAACTCCAGGGAAATTGCGAATGGCTGGATAATCAAGGGGGATACGATAGAGGAACTGGTACGCAAGATAGCTGATACCGAAGCTAACCAGGGAAGAATGAAGGAAGAAAAGCTTAAGGCCACGCTGGAAGCTTACAACAGGTGCTGCGAGGAGAAAAATGATTCTGAGTTTGGCAGAGCAGCGGAGAACTTGCGTGCCGTTGGCGAAGCGCCTTTCTATGCTCTGCCTCTCTATCCCTGCATAGCGAACACGCAGGGAGGACCTAAAAGAAACGCAGAGTCAAGAGTGCTCAGGCCGGATGGCGAGCCTGTCCCGCGCCTGTATAGCGCTGGTGAAATGGGCTCTCTCTGGGGTTGGACATACGAAGGAGGCAGCAACCTCGCGGAATGTATAGTCTCGGGAAGAGCAGCGGGGAAGAATGCAGCCGAGGAAAAACCCTGGGGCTGATGGTTTCGGTACTTCTCGCCTGCTGGTGATATGGATGTATTGTGTCGGCTAAAATATGCAAGCAATATTCGTAGCATAGTTACTATTGACTACTGGATAAATAAGCGATATCATGCTAGTAAAAGCGGGTATTAAAGTAATGAGGGGGGTGATATTGCTCAAGGAACGGAGGGGAATTTTTACTCAAAAACGACAGGTTGGTAGTCCGGGAATTTAAAGTATGGAGGATAAAAAGAGAAGATGAATGAGAGAGTAAAGAGTCTCAAGAAAAGGACGATCCCGAAGAGCAGTGCCTGGGAAGAGGGGAATGAAGCGGCAGGTTACCGTGATGATGTATGGCCGGATCTGTACCGGGCGAGATACTACACCGATGCTTACAAAGAGAACGATGGAGCGCCGGAGGTTATTCGGCGGGCGAGAGCGCTGAAGGGGGTTCTGGAGGAATCGCCCGTCTACATTAAGGAAGGGGAGCTGATAGTGGGAGCGGGGGTGTGGCATCCGCGAGCCCTGATAAATACCATAGAGTTAACCAATGCCGCATTACAAGAGACGGTAGATGATGGTTATGTTCGTCCTGAGGATAAGGAAGAGATGCTTGACCTTATCGGCTACTGGGGGAAGCGGAACATGTGGTCCAGGATACAGGAAATAGGCAGGCTGGACGAAGCTACACTGTATTCCAACAGATCAGGCATAACCGGGCTATCTCTTACTACCAGGGATGGTTATGGCACTTGTGCTCCTGACTATGAGTTTGTTTTCAAAAAGGGGTACAAGGGAATCATAGACAGGATGGAGGGGAAGATCGAGGAGGCGAGCCAGCCGGATCAGGCCATAGGGCCTCAGGTGAAGGAGAACGTCAGTAAGATTTACCAGTGGCAGGCGATGCAGATAGCGGCCCGTGCAGCGATAGACTGGGGCAAGCGTCATGCTGAGCTGGCCAGGTTTATGGCGGCAGAAGAAAGTGATGCGGCGAGAAAGCAGGAGTTGCTCAAGATAGCCGAGGTATGTGATCGTTGTCTGGAATATCCGGTGGATAGTTTCCAGGGAGCGGTGCAGGCGCACTGGTTTATTCAGTTACTCACGCATCAGATAGAGAGGTTTGCGGTAGGGACATCGGTGAGGCTTGACCAGATACTCTATCCTTACTACAAGTTGAGCGTGGAGGAGAAGAAGGAGACGACCAGGGAAGAGGCGCTGGAGATGATAGAGTGTCTCTGGATAAAGGAAGTGGAGGGTGGCTACGTTAACACTAGGCTGGGCAGGCGGAACTGGCAGGGGGCGTTCATGCTGCAGATTTACACTATTGGAGGAGTGGACGCTAATGGCAGGGATGCCTGTAACGAAATAACCAAGCTGATGATAGAAGCCACTGGCGACACCCGGTCGACGCAACCCTCGTTCTGCTTGAGGATGCATTCTCAGGTACCTGATGAATATCTCAAGGCGGCGTTTGAGGGAGTGAAGACAGGGATGGCGATACCGTCTTTTGAGAATGATTCTGTGGTGATACCGTCCTTGATGGAGCAGTTTGGCTACACGCTGGAAGAGGCGAGGAGTTGGGCGCTGATATTGTGCAAGTCTCCGGGGGCCACAGGGCCGAAAGGGACGCCGAGAAGGAGGCCATGCAGCCTGAACTGTCTGGGACCTTTATCCATAGCCTTGAATGGTGGAGTGGATGTTATGTCGGGGATAAAGATGGGGCCTGAGAGCAAACCTGAGGGCTGGAAGACGATGGAGGAGGTTTATGAAGGTTACAGGGCGCAGGTAGCGGCGGGGCTCAAGATAGCCTGGCATTTGCGGAATCTGGGATACGAGATAGAGGCGGAGTATTTGCAGCAGCCGTTTCTTTCCTGCTGTTATGAGCCTTACATAGAGAAGGGAGTAGACTGCATGGAGTATGATCCTCTTCCGTCTCCCTGGTTTAACGCGGTGGGCATAGTAGACGCAGGTGACTCTCTGTCAGCGATAAAGAAGCTGATTTTTGAGAGCAAGAAGTACACGATGGCAGAGCTTTGCGATGCGCTGCGCAAGAACTGGGAAGGGCAGGCAGAGATGAAGCAGGACTTTCTCAATGCGCCCAAGTGGGGCAATGACGATGATTTTGCTGATGAGGTCATCATTAAGACGTTTGACATCGTTGTAGAGGAAGGGTTGAAGGTAAAGGACAGGTGGGGAGCTTCGCCTCGTCCGTTGCCGCAGGCGCTCACTGGTTTCAGAGGGTCTGGTTTTGTAACGGGAGCCACGCCCAATGGCCGGAAAGCAGGTGAAGTATTATCGGATGGAGGCACCTCACCTTACCATGGTTGCGACAGGAAAGGGCCGACGGCGGTACTCAGGTCGGTATCCAAGCTGGACCATACCAAGCTGAGGGCGAGTCTGTTGAATCAGAGGTTGCAGCCGGCGATGCTGCAGGGGGAGAAGGGTTGGCAGATGTTCCGGGCATACATTAAGACCTGGCATGATCTGATGATAGAGCATGTACAGATCAATGTAGTGGACAATGCTGTATTGAAGTCGGCGCAGAAGGCGCCTGAGAAGTATCCTGACCTGGTGGTGAGGGTAGCAGGTTACAGTGCCTACTTCACGCAGCTGGACAAAGGGACGCAGGATTCCATTATTGCCAGGACGGAGCAAGTATTAGTATAGAGCGATACTTTTTCCCTGCTGGTGATATGGAAGGGAGGAGGCATTAGCCTCCTCCCTTCTTTGTTAAAAACGACCAGTTTGTTTACTTAACTGCCAGGAGACGAGTCAGAACGGTTAAGTCATTTACCTCTTCGAGATTATGTATCAGGCTGATAACTTCTTTAGCTTGAGACACAGGGAGCGCCTGGCTGACACATTCCAGGAATTTGTTCTCTATCTCAGTCCAGGACAGGGGGTCTCTGGGGCCACCCCTGGCTTCCTCTATCATCAGGCTGAACTGGCGGCCGTCGTCAAGGGTTATCTTGACTTTACTGGGAGCGAGGAGGTTTTTGTCTCTGGCTAACTTTTCTATGTCCTCGTCGCCTATAATTGAGAGTTTTTGCATCGTTTTTCTCACCTCGGAGTTGAGAACGGCCTCGTCAGTGAACTGGGCGATGCCCAGACGTCCCAGTGTCAATGCCGCTGCGACACAGTATTCCAGGCTGAATTTGGCTTGTAAGCCTGTGGCAGGTTCACTGTAAATGAGTACGGAGCTCATCAGAGGACGGCCATGGCATTCTACCGCTTTAATTTCCTGTGGGGAGAAACCATGTTGGCTGCGCAGCTTCAAGGCGGCGTCCACAGCGGCGTGGGTTCCATGGCAGGCCGGATATTTCTTAAACATTATTTCTGTTAAGAAGAAAGGATTGCCCAACTTGTCTATGGGAAAGGCTTTCTCGGTATTTCCCTGAAAGGCTGCAATGAAACCTATTTTGCCGTCCAGCGCCTGGGGAGAAGCGTCATAGCCTTTCTGGGCGGAGAGAGTTGCCAGTATTCCTACCGAGGCAGCATGTCCGGCATGCCAGCACTTGGTCATGGTGCCAAAGTTTTGCCTGATGCCGCTGGCGCTGGAAGCGGCTATACCCAGGGCGTTGGTTGTCTGGGCAGGGGATAAGCCAAGAAGCTTGGCGGCGGCAGCGGCAGCGGCTATCGTCCCGACAGTACCTGTGGAATGAAAACCCACCTCATAATGCCTCCACATCATTACTTCTCCCTGTTTCCCTCCGATTTCATTTCCCAGCACAAAAGCTGCAAGCAGATTGCGGCCGTTCAGCCCTTTCGCCTCTGCCAGGTTTAGCGTGGTGGGCATTAATATACTGGAAGGGTGACCAAAGCCGCCGCTATCGTCGTAGTCGGCTACATGGGTCCTGATTCCATTGGTCATGGCAGCCAGAAAAGAAGGAGCTTTGCAGTTGGTGCCCAGGATGGTAGATTCCTCTTTTCCTCCTGCCTCTTTTACGACGTCCAGAGATATTTGGGAAGGTTCGAATGGGGAACCATAAATGGCTACGCCGATGCTGTCGAGCAGACACTGCTTAGCTTTGTCAATAACTTCCTTGGGGATGTCCTGGTAACTGGTTCTGGAGATAAATTCTGCCATTTGCTGGGATACGCTCATCGTCTTGTGCCTCCTTGTTTAAAGATAAGTTGTTTAAAAAATTATCTCAGAATCCTCCCTGATTTACAAATACTTGCAGGCAGACCAGGGAGGGCTTACAGGCCTTTCCCTTTATTATTCCGGGATAAGCTGTTTGGTTTCTCCTCGAACCTGATGTTGAGAAAGCCAGCATCAAGTTTTGCTCCTTTTATCTCACATCGCGCAAGCACTTGAGGCAGGAGAATACTGCGTCTCTGGTTACCTATGGTGGCGATGAGTTCGTCGCCGCTCCTTGTTAGTGAAACATCTTTCTTGCTCATTAAGGGGAGGTTTAAGCTGAGGGTATAGCCGCCGCTATCACGCTCAATATTCATGGGCTTTCCCTTGAAGAAGAAACTTGTTGGAGATTTCTCTTTATAGAGAAGATGCCCTATCTGCTCAAGCGCCTTCATGCCAACTACCTCACGCTCCAGGAGAGGAAGCTTAAAAATCGGCAGCGGTGAAAAACATTCCTCGATAAGCTGAAGGTGCTTTTCCTGGATGCTCTTCCATCCCTCCCAATAACTGCCCTCGGCGTCCCGGGGAATAAGACGGTTGCAGATTATGGCATCGATAGCGTAACCGTAGAGATTGAGGTAGGCATAGGTGCGCTGCGTCTCTTTAATTACCATCTTCTCCGCATTGACAACAAGGCGTACCGTAGTGCGTTCGGGATTGGACAGGAGTGAGCGCAATCTTCCGAGCAGTTCGAAAAAGCTCTCTATGGTGGTGAAGATTTGCCGGTCAGGCAGGGGCATATCGGTGAAACGATGCACCATGGGGTAAGCTATCGGCGCCATCTTGCGTCCTGCCGGCAATAGCTTGTTTAACCACCACTGCATTATCTCGGGAAAGGTGAGAAGCCGCAAGGATTCCCCGCTGGGAGCACAATCCACCACGATGGCATCATATTTTTGAGCGCGCTCATGGTAATCAACCCAGAAAAGGCTGGCTAACTCTTCCATCCCGGGAAAGACAGCAATCTCTCCGGCAACAATTTCACTCACTCCCCGCCAGGCCATCAGCGCTGCCAGCCATCGCTTGACAGTGCCCCAGTGCTTCTCGATATCGTAAAGAATGTTCGATTCCTGAGCCCAGAGATTGGGGGAGACCGGCACCGGCTCAGGGCCCAGCGAGCAATCCAGGCTGTCGCCCAAGCTGTGAGCGGAGTCAGTGCTTATAATGATGGTTTTGCACCCTTGCTCCGCAGCGCGTATCGCTGTTGCCGCGGCTATCGTTGTTTTACCTACGCCGCCTTTTCCCGTGAAGAGAAGAATCCTGCTCATGCAGCCTCTTTGCGGAGAGGCTTAACTCTTATTCTTTTCTCCCTCAATCGCTTTATCAATAAGACCTCGCACCGCCAGGAGTACTTCCTTTTTTGCCTGTTTCAAGTGTTCTCCCGTTGGGCTGGGAGAGATCTTGATGCTGGGTATTTTGCACTTCAGGACATACTCACCTTCCCCCTTGTGTTCAATCTCCAGCCCGTGTCCAAACTCAACCTTTGCCATTTTTACACCTCCTCTATTTCAATACTGGTTCTCTCTTTTCCTTTCTGGTCCGATTCTTTCTGTTCCGCTCCAGCTAAACCGTGAAACGCTGAGAATATCTCTATTCCTGCCTGAGCCAGATGCCGATGCACTTCCTGAGGAAGATTTCCTTCAGTCTTCAGGTGTACTTCCAGTCCTTTGTCCGGTTCGTAGACTAACCTGCACTTGATGCCAAGGCTGAACTTTTTCAAATCTTCTCCACAAAACCTGTAATGAATGTTTAGCACACTCCATTGTGGTCGTCAAGCTGCCTGCGGCGGGGTGTCGGTGTTCCGCGATTTTGCCGTTCAGAATGGGTGGCCGCTGCCCAGACAATGCCACCCAGAACGATAGCCTTTCCTCCTATTATGCCTGCACCGAGGATGGCGGCATCTTCCCAGAAGCCTGCCGGGAACAGCATGATGAGATAGTCCCTGGCAGGGTCCAGCATCCAGTACGGGTTGGTGAAGGCGAGATGGTGAAATTGCAGGAATAGCTGCTCAAAGTTGAAATAGGCGATTATCCCCGTGGTGGAAAGAAGTACCAGCGTGAGGATACAACCATGAAATGCGCCACGTGCCAGTTTTTGCCAGTTATTCCTGCGCTTTGCCAGAGAAAAGAGCGAATACAGGACAAGATATGCCAGGGTTCCATAAAACACCGTGTTGTTTATGGAAAGCAGGTCTCTTACGTCCTCAAGGTGGATCAATTCGTGCGGCCCAAAAAGCGGCACACTCTTCCCGTTCTTCTCCAGTACGAACTGGGGGGTCTCGCTGTTAAAACCAAAATAATCGACGAGGCTTTGCGCTATTTCCGTAAGTTGTGTTTCATCTATTCCCGTAACGTGGCTTATCTCGTATTTCTTCAAGCCGTGCTCATAAACGGGCAGGCTGCTGAACTCGTAGCGGACGGTGGATGTGAGCAAGATGACAGGCAAGCAGATTATAAACAGATAGCGTGCGGCGGACGGCAAAATTTTCAAGGGTTTATGTTTCTCCCCTTATTTTTCGGACAGGCAAGGCGTGCCACCGAATGCTATAATTCCAGTGATGTCGGGGAAGTTTACGCATCTTCATGTGCATACCCAGTATAGCTTGCTTGATGGCCTGAGTCGTCTGCCCCAGCTTATCTCCAGAGCTAAAGAATTGGGCATGGACAGTCTGGCCATCACGGATCATGGAGCGATGCATGGCGTGGTTGATTTTTATCTGACGGCAAAAAAAGCGGATATAAAGCCCATCATTGGCTGCGAGGTCTATGTCGCTGAAACGGATTGTCATAGTCGGGATACTGCTTATAGAAATCCTTACCATCTTACCTTACTTGCCAGAAATGAGGAAGGGTATTGTAACCTGATTCAGCTGGTTACCAAGAGCAATCTTGAGGGGTTCTATTACAAGCCCAGGGTGGACAGAAGACTTCTTGAAGAATATCACGAGGGGATTATCGCCCTCTCTGGGTGTCTCAGCGGCGAGTTGCCGCGTCTCGTCCTCGCCGACCAGTTTGAACAGGCCGAGAAGGTGGCCCTCTGGTATAAGCAGGTCTTTGCCGATTTTTACCTGGAGATTCAAAGAAATCCCATGCAGGAACTGGAGCAGGCTAACCGTGGTTTGCTTTTGCTGGCGGATAAGCTGGGCATTCCAGTGGTAGCCACTGTCGATGTGCACTATGTCAAGAAAGAAGATGCTCAGGCGCACGACCTCCTGCTGTGTATTCAGACGGGCTCCCTGGTGAACGATGACAGGCGCATGAAGATGCCGGGTGATTTTTTCTACTTGAAGAGCCCTGAGGAGATGGGGACATTGTTTCACGACCTGCCCCAGGCTATCGAGAATACCGGGGTTATCGCCGATATGTGCGATGTAAAGCTTGATTTTAACAAGATCCACCTGCCGCAGGTAGAACTGCCTGCTGGGAAAACAGCCGGTAGCTTTCTCTCCGAGCTTTGCTGGCGGGGAATAGAAGAGCGTTATGCCCAACCGACCGGGGAAGCGCAGGAGAGGTTGAAATACGAACTTGATGTTATTCATAAGACGAATTTCTCCGATTACTTCCTTGTTGTCTGGGATATCGTTTCTTTCGTTCGGGAACAGGGGATTTTTTATAATGTGCGGGGCAGTGCTACCTCCAGCCTGGCTCTTTATTGCCTGGGCATTACCGAGATTGATCCCCTGGAATATGAGCTCGTTTTTGAGCGTTTTCTCAACATAGAGCGCCGCGAAATGCCGGATATTGACCTTGATTTCCAGGATAATCGCCGTGACGAGGTGATTGCCTATGTCAATCGTAAGTACGGAAGTGAACATGTAGCGCAGATTATTACTTTTGGCACGCTGGGGGCGAAAGCTGCGTTAAGGGATACGGGGCGGGCGTTGGGTATTCCATACGGGCAGGTGGACAGAGTGGCTCGCCTGATTCCTTCCGATCTTGCCATAACGTTGGTGAGAGCGCTGGATGAGAGCAGAGATCTTTATGACCTTTACTCCCAGGACGAGATGGTGCACGGGCTGATAGATTCGGCCAGGAAACTGGAGGGGACTATGCGGCATGCCAGCACTCATGCCGCGGGGGTGGTGATAGCGAGGGAGCCTTTGACCAGGTATGTCCCTTTGCAAATGGTGAGCAGGGGAAACCAGGGTGCTGTCATGACGCAATTTCCCATGGGAGATATTGCTCGCCTGGGGTTGCTTAAAATGGATTTTCTCGGCCTGGCCAACCTGACTATCCTGGATAAGGCCAGGGAGGTTATTTTTCAAACTCGGGGTATATCGCTGGATATGCAGCGTATTCCTCTGGATGACAGCAAAACATTCGCGATGCTTTCTTCCGGAGAAACTACCGGCGTTTTTCAGCTGGAGTCGAGCGGCATGCGCCGTTACATCAAGGAACTTCATCCCACCAATTTCAGGGATATTGCCGCCATGGTGGCGCTTTACCGCCCGGGACCTATGGATCATATCCCTACCTTTATCAAGGGAAAGCATGGCGTAATTCCCATTCATTATCCCCATCCGGCGCTGGAGGAAATCCTGAAGGAAACTTATGGCGTTATCGTTTACCAGGAGCAGGTGCTTTTTATCGTGCAGGCCATGGCAGGATACAGCCTGGGGCAGGCCGATATATTCCGTAAAGCCATGGGGAAAAAGAAAGCCGCGGTGATGAGAAAAGAGGAACGAAATTTCCTGGACGGAGCAGAGGAAAAAGGAATAGCTGAATCTGTGGCGCGAGAAGTGTTTCACCTGATAGAGCCGTTTGCCGGATATGCCTTTAACAAAGCTCACAGCATAAGCTATGCGCTTCTTGCCTATCGCACCGCTTATCTTAAAGCTAATTATTCTGTTGAGTACATGGTAGCGTTTTTCAATACTTATCTGGGTAATATGGACAAGGTGCGCTCGGCAATTGTCGAATGCAGACGCATGGATATCGAAGTATTGCCTCCCGATATCAATAGAAGCAGGGGGGAATTTGTCGTGGAGGGGGAAAAAGGCGACAAACAGAGTATCCGCTTTGGATTGGCTGCTATAAAGAACGTAGGAGCTTCGCCTGTGGAAGTTGCCTTGGCTGCCCGTGAGCGGGGTGGGGATTTTAAATCTGTAGAAGACTTCTGTTATCGGGGTGGCTCTTCTGTTTTGAACAAAAAGACCATGGAGAGCCTGATTAAAGCAGGGGCATTTGATTCTTTGTCTCCTCGAGGGGTGCTGCTGGAATCCATGGACAGGATTGTTGCCTCTGCTCAGACGAGGCAGAGAATGGAAAAGC
>JAUWOK010000034.1 GCA_030612165.1 Dehalococcoidia bacterium | reverse complement strand
GTCGTATCGAAGAACTTGAGAAGAAGGAGAAGTAATAAGCATGCCAATTTATGAGTACCAATGCACCGAGTGTGGAAAGAAGTTTGAAGCCCGCCAGTCCATGGGCGAGGATGGTTCTGAGTTGGGCTGTCCTGTATGTAAGGCCGGGAATCCGAAACGGTTGCTTTCTTCATTCTTCAGTCCAGGTTCAAGTATGCCTGATTTTTCGGGAGGGAGCTGTCCTACAGGGACTTGTGGGTTGCCACCAATGTAATGAAAACTAATTGTTGGAGGTGAAGTTATGCCTGGAGGAGATAGAACAGGATCGCCTGGAGGTGTGGGTAGAGGGATGGGAGGAGGAGGAGGGGGCGCTGGTGGGATGGGAGGTAACCGACCTGGGGCAGGCCCCGGAGGGGCTTGCGTTTGCCCTGAGTGTGGAGCAACGGTTTCTCATGGAATAGGAGTGCCCTGTTATGATCTGGCTTGTCCTAAATGTGGAGCAAAGATGGTTAGAGGATAAGCGGTGATAGTTTCTGTGGCCAGCGGTAAGGGGGGGACAGGGAAGACGCTGGTAGCTACCAGCTTGGCATTGTCTTTAGACAACAACGCAGAGAAAGTGGAACTTCTGGACTGTGATGTAGAGGAGCCCAATGCTCATATTTTCCTTGACCTGAAGTTAACTAAAAGCTGGAATGTCTGCGTGCCTGTTCCTGAAATAAATGAGTTGAAATGCACTCATTGTGGCAGATGTGCTGATGTTTGTGCTTTCAACGCCCTGGCGGTACTTGAAAAGAAAGTGCTTGTTTTCCCTGAACTATGTCATGGTTGTGGCGCATGTTCATATCTCTGCCCGGAGACTGCTATTGTTGAGCGGGATAGAGAGATAGGAGTGGTAGAGGGTGGTGCTTCAGGCAATATGCTTTTTTTCCAGGGTAAACTTACTATAGGGGAGATGATGGCCCCTCCCATTATTAAGGCGACAAAGAAGCATATAGACAAGGACAGAATGGTCTTTATTGACGTGCCGCCGGGAACATCCTGTCCGGTGGTGGAGGCGATCAGCGGCAGCGATTTTTGTCTATTGGTGACAGAGCCGACTCCTTTCGGCTTGAATGATCTTGCTTTGGCGATGGGGGTAGTGAGGGAGTTGCAGATCCCGTGTGGGGTAGTGCTCAATCGTAGCGGAACAGAAAATAGTGCAGTGGAGGATTATTGCCGTCAGGAAGATATCCCCGTTTTGCTCAAGATTCCACTGGATATGGAAATTGCCCGGGCATATTCCAGGGGGATTCCTCTGGTCAGGGGGATCCCTTCATGGAGAGAGCCTTTTCGTCAGCTTTTTCGTGATATTCGGCAGAGAATTTCGGATAATTGACGGAGTAGAAGGCAAAAGGCTGGCTGGATTGTGTCCGCCATGTTTATGTGGTGTGATTAGGAAGGTTGTAAATAAATGAAAGAACTGGTGGTGTTGAGTGGTAAAGGGGGAACAGGCAAGACGTCGATAGTGGCCTCTTTTGCTGCCCTGGCTCGGGATAAAATACTGGCTGATTGTGATGTGGATGCCGCTGACCTTTACCTTCTGCTTCGTCCTGACGAGGAAGAAAAACATGAATTCTGGAGTGGACAGGTGGCATCCATTGACAGGGAGCGATGTACACAGTGTGGTCTTTGCTGGCAGGTGTGTCGCTTCGGGGCGATAAATGAATACTCTGTTGATGCGATTGCCTGTGAGGGTTGTGGTTTCTGTTATCAAGTTTGCCCGGTGGAGGCTATTACCATGGAGGCGAGTCTGGCAGGGTATTGGTTTATGGCAAGCACTAAGTATGGATACTTATCTCACGCCAGGTTGAGGGCAGCTCAGGAAAACTCGGGGAAGCTGGTGGCGCTGGTCAGGGAGAACGCCAGGGCACTTGCTCAAAAAGAAGGGCTAGGACTTATTATCAGTGATGGGCCCCCCGGTACAGGTTGCCCGGTTATTTCTTCTCTGTCGGGTGTGGATCTGGCGTTGCTGGTGACGGAGCCTACATTGTCAGGGATTCATGATCTTATGCGGATCGTTGGTGTCTGCCGCCGCTTCGGTGTGCCTGCGCTGGTTTGTGTTAATAAATGTGATATTAATGAGGAAAATACCCGAGAGATTGAGAAATATTGCATTGAGGAAGAAATCAAGGTGGCAGCGAAGATTCCCTTCGATAACGTAGTCACGGAGGCTCTCGTCGCGCGGATGCCGGTAGTAGAGTATCGTGACGGTCAGGTTGCTCATGAAATAAACAATTTGTGGCGCTTTGTTCTGGGAGAACTGAAGTGAAAGTAAATGTTATAATCTCCCGTTTGTGTATTTTCAAAAGGGTACGCAGCGTAATTTAGAGAAAAGGAGGCAAACGAGTTGAAAAGTGCTGATGTAGTAGTTATCGGGGGAAGTGCCGCAGGTGCAGTTGCGGCGGTGAGTTGCCGCAGGAGATACGAGGGGAAAAGTGTGCTCGTTATTCGAAAAGAGGGGCAGGTACAGGTTCCTTGTGGAATCCCTTATATTTTTGGAACGTTGGGCAGCGTAGAGAAGAATGTGATCCCCGACGCCTTGTTGCAGAACAATGGTGTTGAGATAGTCAAAGAAGAGGTGCTGGAGATAAACAGGGAGAAGAAGACAGTTCTACTGAGCGGAGGAGAAAGCGTGGGCTACGACAAACTGGTTCTGGCCACGGGCTCCCTGCCTATAGCCGTGCCTATTCCGGGTGCGGATAAAGAAAATGTATTCGTTATAAATAAAGACACAAATTATTTGAAGGGCATGCTGGGAGAGGTAAGCGCTGCTCAGGATATTGTAATTATTGGTGGAGGTTTTATCGGTGTAGAGTTTGCTGACGAGTGCAGGAAGAACCATGCGTGTAATGTTACCATTGTGGAAATGCTTCCTCACTGCTTACAGTTGGCTTTGGACGAGGAGTTTTGTATTGAAGTTGAAAGCTTGCTTCCTGAATTGGGAGTTAAGGTGTGTTGCAACCAGAGAGTGGAAGCTATTCTGGGAGACAAGAAAGTTACCGGTGTCAGGTTGTCGGATGGACAGGAATTGAAAGTGGATGTGGTTATTATGGGAGTGGGAGCGATCCCTAACACTGCCCTGGCTGCCAAAGCTGGATTGCAAACAGGAAAAACGAAGGCGATCATGGTTGATCGGTATATGCGGACGGTTACAGATCAGGACGTTTTTGCCTGTGGCGATTGCGCAGAGAAGGTTTCCTTTTTTAGTGGCAATCCGTCTGCTGTTATGCTGGCTTCAGTGGCTACGGCGGAGGCGCGCACGGTGGGGGCAAATTTGTTTGCCGTGCGGCAGCAGAATTGTGGGGAAATTGGTGTTTTCTCTACAATGGTTGGAGGCAGGGCTTTTGCCTGTGCCGGTCTGACAGAAAAGGCAGCAAGGCAGGAAGGTTATGACGTCGTGACGGGAGAAGCGGTGGCCACTGATACGCATCCCGGCGGCATGCCGGGGGCAGTTTCCACGAAGGTGAAGCTGGTGTTTTCCCGGGGCACGGGCATTTTACTTGGTGGTGGAATTTCGGGTGGTAAGAGTGCCGGCGAAATGATCAACGTTGTTAGTGCCTGCATTCAGCATAAAATGACCTCTGATGAAGTCGCTCTCTTCCAGATGGGTACCCATCCGGCGTTGACAGCTTCTCCGATAGCGTATCAGATAGTAAATGCAGCTGAGATTGCCGCTAAGGCTGCGTGAGCCTGTTAGAGAGAGAAAGTAGCAGCGTTTGCGGTGGCCGTCTTGTTGGAAAAATTTTAGAAAGTGAAATTCTGATTTGGGGGAAAGAAATGAAATACGCGGTACCGGTTACAAAAGAAGTGGTGTCCAGTCATTTTGGCCATTGTAGCCATTTTGCTCTGTTTGCTGTTGATGAGCAAACAGGGGTCATTACAAATAAGGATGTGGTAGCTTCGCCCGGTCACGAGCCGGGGGTTCTTCCTGCGTGGTTAGCCGAGCAGGGGGTTTCTGTCGTGATCGCCGGTGGCATGGGGAATCGTGCGCAGGACATTTTTCAACAGAATCGTATCAAAGTTGTAGTTGGCGTGCTTGGCAGTGACCCGGAAAAGGTTGTTCTGGATTTTCTCAATGGTTCGCTTATGGCTGGCGAGAATCTATGTGATCATTGACATGAAGGGGGAAAAAGTCGAATGTCGGTAGAAGAGCAGATTGTAAAGGCGCTTGACGGGGTAATGGTTCCTGGTGCGGGGGGACGCAGTTTGAATCAGCTTAATATGGTCGAGAGCGTCAATGTTAATCGTGACGAAGCGAGGATTTCTCTGGCTTCGACTGCCCTGGATAGCGAAGGGCAACAGAAGGTAAAAAACGATGTAAGCGAGGTGCTATGGGCTATTCCAGAAGTAACTACGGTGGAAGTAGCTTTCGTGGAGAAGTCTCCGCAGGACATTAATCAGGTGAAGCGCGTTGTGGCCGTGATGAGTGGTAAAGGAGGAGTGGGTAAGTCCCTGGTCACGGGCTTGCTCGCCATCGTTCTCAGGCGACATGGCAAAGAGGCAGGCATTCTTGACGCGGATATTACCGGCCCCAGTATACCGAAAATGTTTGGTCTGGATGCTCATCCTGGAGGGGCAGGAAGTGCAATTTTGCCAGTACTGTCAAAGACAGGAATCCCGGTGATGTCCATTAACTTGCTTTTACCACATGAGGATGACGCGGTTATCTGGAGAGGGCCTCTTATCGGCAAAGCCATTCAGCAGTTCTGGCAGGATGTGCTCTGGGGTAATCTTGATTATCTTATAGTGGACTTGCCGCCAGGCACGGCGGATGCGCCTCTTACTGTGATGCAGACACTGCCATTGGCGGGAGTCATTATCGTTTTTACTCCCCAGGATTTGACCACAATGGTGGTAAGGAAAGCGGTACAGATGGCGCAAAAGATGAATATTCCCGTGCTGGGAGTGGTGGAAAACATGAGCTACTTTTTATTACCTGACGGAACGAAAAAGGTTGAAATATTTGGCAAAAGCAAAGGGAAAGAGATGTCTGCGTCAGCAAAGGCGCCTCTGCTGATGCAGTTGCCCATCGATCCTCAATTGGCGCAGTTGTGTGACGAGGGCAATATTGAAGAATACGAAGCAGAGACACTGTCCGAATTTTCCTCCAGGGTATTGGTGGCAATCAATTAGGGGAAATGAAGGGAAGTTATATTCTGTTGATGGAATTGTCCGAAGGGCAGGAGATACGGGTAGGGAAGCTTGGCTCTATTTTTTTCTCCGGGGGATTTTATGCTTATGTTGGCTCAGCGATGAATGGGCTCGAAGCGCGCCTGGCACGGCACCTGCGCTGTGAGAAGAAATTTCACTGGCATATTGATTATCTGCTGAAGCAGGCTGCAATACGGGAGATAGTCTTGTATCCTTCTGAGACAAGAGCGGAGTGTTTTCTGTCCAGGGCTATGGCCGGGGAGTTTCAGTCCGTTTCTGGCTTTGGCTCAAGTGATTGTCGGTGCGCGAGCCATCTGTATTTTGGCGATGATCTGAGCAAGTTGAGGGGGGTGGCTGTGCAGGCAGGTTGGCCGGAATTGAAAGAGCCGGAAATTCGGAGATACGAAAGGCAGGTCGAAGCAGAGAAGGTTGAAAGTAAATAGAAGAAAGTGTGTTGGTTGTGGATTATGCGCACTGAATTGCCCTTGCGAAGCGATTGTCGTCTATGCAGGCAAAGCGAGGATAAACCAGGACAAATGCAATTCCTGCCGTTCGTGTATCGAGGCCTGCCCCCGGGGAGCGATTATGGAGCAGAAAGAAGGATTCGTGGGGAAACAGGCAGAAGGAGCAAAAGTTCAGAACGAGTAATGGGTGGTTGTTGGCACACAGGCACTGTTTATGGATTGCGATGCTTGTGTAGAGGTGGATCTGTTTGTGGAAGGCATCTTTAGATATCTATGCAGGTGCCGGCGTTATTGAAGAAAAACTCTTTTCCAAATTCGTGTGCTAATATAGCTGCTTGTGGCAAACCCGTGCAGTGTGATACGCCCAGCTTTTTAATCCCGATTTCCTGCAAAGCGGCGATGGTCGCGTTCATGCGTTGTGGAGATGCCCCGGTGAGGTGGGTTCCTCCCAAAACTGCGTGGACAGAGTCTGTCCCGGTTAATTTTTGAGCATGCCTGATGGTGTTGATTACTCCTCTGTGAGCACATCCGCAAATTATTATCAGTCCTTTGTCTGACTTGATAAAGAGTGCCTGGTCGTCTCTCAGGGGGTCAGGTTTTAGCTGACCATTTTCCTTGACATAAAGTTGCGGGCTAATTTCTTCGTAGTCAGTCTGCAGGGGGATTTCCCCTGAGGTGACGATATTTTTACTGAGCCAGGTCTCCTTTCTGGTCAAATTGAAAGATGCCCCCAGGCTTTCTGCTGCCTCTTGAGTGAAGGGAGTGCCAGCGTACCTTTCGTTTTTTCCGAAGGTGCGGGAGTACTTGGTTGACCAGATGTCCGGATGGGCTATTACCTCCACCTGTTTTTTCATGAGTTTCAATATGTGCAGTAGCCCGCCCGTGTGGTCCGCGTGTCCGTGGCTCAGGACTACCTTATCCACCAATGACAGGTCTATGCCCATGGCGAGAGCATTATAAGCGGCAGATACGCTTAAGCCGGTATCTAGTAGCACATTGAGCCCATCTGCTTCCACCAGGATGCTCAATCCCCACTCGGCCAGAAGACCCGGGCCGCTGGCAGTGTTTTCGCTCAAAGTAGTGATCTTAATTGACATAACGATCTACCTCCAGATGACCACGCAGGCGATGTGAAAGCCGGAGTTCGTGGATAGAGTTTCCATTACAGAACGCATAAAACCTTTCTCGTTCTCTTTATAAGGTTGCTCGCACGATTAAAACAGCAAAGACCACGAAGATAACTGCCAGAATTATGGTGAGGTAGAACAATATCTTCTCCACTCCTCTTCTTGTGCGATAAACAGAGTCTGGCTGTCCGAAGATTCCCCCCAATCCACCGCCTTTTGACTGGAAAAGTACAACGGCAATTAGCGCTATAGTTATCAATATCTGTCCTGTGATTAAATAGGTAGGCAACTTTACTTCCCTCCAAGTTCTTCTATTAAGATTTCTTTCACCGTGACGGGGTTAGCCCTGCCGCTGGTGGCTTTCATGACTTGCCCGGTGATAAACGTTAAAGCCTGCTCTTTGCCGGCTCTATAATCTGATATTGCCTTCGGATTATCATTTATTGCCTGTTTTATCAGATCTTGAATCTCCGAAATGTCGTTGACCTGGCGAAGATCTTTATCATTGATTATATCATCTACGCCCTTGCCTGTGTGGAACGCTTCTTCAATGATTGTCTTGGCGGTGGGGCCGCTGATGGTATTCTTTCCTGTTAGCTTGATTATGTCTGCAATATGCTCGGGGCGCACTTTCGTGTCCTCAATCCCGGTGCCAGAAGCGTTAAGCAGACGGCTCAGGTCTCCCAGTATCCAGGTTGTTGCCGTCTTTGCCTTTTCCTTTCCTGCTAGCTTAACACAATCTTCAAAATAATCTGCCATTTTGAGAGAACCAGTTAGGATGCTGGCGTCATACAAAAGTAGTCCATATTGCGCCACGAAGCGGTTTTTTCGAGCCTCTGGCAGTTCAGGCAACTTTTCTCTGATTCTTGCTACCCACGCTTTGTCAATAATCAAAGGGGGAAGATCGGGCTCTGGGAAGTAGCGATAATCGTCTGCGCATTCCTTCCTTCTCTGTGACACTGTTTCCCCTTTTTGGTCCAGCCATCCTCTTGTCTCCTGGAAGATTGGTTCACCTTCCTTTACTGCCTTTCTTTGCCTTCTGGATTCGTATTCCAGCGCGTGATAAACAGCCTTAAAACTGTTCATATTTTTGACTTCCACTTTGGCCATAAGCTCTTTACAGCCGATGGGGCGGATGCTGATATTGGCGTCGCACCGGAAGCTGCCGTCCTCCATATTGCAAGTGGAGACTCCCAGGTAACGGAGAATGCTGTGTATCTTCATGAGATAATCACGGGCCTCTTCCGGAGAACTGATTTCAGGCTCACTGACGATTTCCATCAGTGGCAAGCCGGCGCGATTGACATCCACCATGCTGCAATTATGTTCGTGGTGCAATTTGGCTACATCTTCCTCCAGGTGTACCCTGGTGATGTTGATTTGTTTCCTGTTGCCGTTGATATCAATGACAAGCCAGCCGTGTTTTCCGATAGGGAAGTCGTACTGAGAGATCTGATATCCTTTCATCAGGTCAGGGTAGTTATAGTTTTTACGGTCAAACTTGGTATATTCTGATACGGTGCAGTTTAGAGCCAGAGCAGATAACATGGCATACTCCACCGCTTTCTGGTTAATAACTGGCAGGACGCCGGGCATACCCAGACACACGGGGCAAACATGCGAATTGGGTTCGGCCTTCGTGTAATCAGTGCCGCAGGGGCAAAACATCTTGCTCCCGGTTAATAGCTGGGCGTGAACCTCCAGCCCTATTATAGTTTCATAGTTCATCAATTCTAGTGTAGTATAGCAATCCTGTTTTTTTGAAACAAGCAATGGGGCTTTCTATATTTAGTGGGAAAGGGGTTGGTTTTGTTATAATTGCCGTGGTGGAGATATGAAGGGTACAGGTTGTCCAGAGATACGAACCAAAATAGTCTGTACGCTGGGGCCAGCGACAGATTCGCCTGCTGTGATTGAACAGCTTATTAAAGAGGGCATGAATGTTGCCCGATTTAACCTGTCGCATGGCACTCCTGAGCAACATGCCAGCCATGTTGCCCTTACCAGGAAGATAGCTGCTAGGCTGAACATACCACTGGCTATCATGCTGGACATACCCGGGCCTAAGTACAGGGTTGGCAAGCTGAGAGATGAGGGTGTTGTTTTAAAAGAGGGCGATTATGTGACATTGAGCACTAATCAGGCTACAGGCGACAGGAGTGTTATCCCGGTTAATTTACCGATGTTGCCGGGGGATGTGGAAGCTGGGGATACCGTGTTTCTAGATGATGGAGCTTTTCAGATTGAAGTGATTGGTATTACCGAAGCGGGAGTGGAGTGCAGGGTTATGGCGGGCGGTATTCTTACTTCAGGGCGCGGCATTGTCATCCCGGGGAAGCGTTTATCTGTTCCCTTTATTACTGAACATCTCCGCAAGCATCTTGCCTTTGCGGCTGCTCAGCAGCCGGATTTCATTGCGCTGTCCTTTGTTTCTCAGTCCAGCGATGTTAGTGGCGTGAGAGATATTTTAAGAGGACACGCAGTCGATATTCCACTTATTGCCAAAATTGAAAGGCAGGAAGCTCTTAACAATTTTGATTCTATTCTTGAAGTTAGCGATGCTGTAATGGTTGCCCGCGGCGACCTGGGCGTGGATATTCCCCTGGAGAGAGTTCCCTTGGAACAGAAAAGGATAATCAGTATGTGTAATTCTGCTGGCAAGCCGGTCATTACGGCTACCCAGATGCTTGAATCCATGGTGCATGCCTCCCGTCCTACCCGTGCTGAAGTTACTGATGTGGCTAACGCCATCTTTGATGGCAGCGATGCTATAATGCTTTCCGCGGAAACCTCTATCGGGAAGTACCCCGTACAGGCAGTAAAAATGATGTTCATGATCGCCAGACAAACGGAAACAGGTCTTCCCTATAGTCAGATGCTTGCGGCCCGGGCACCTGACGCTGGTGCTCGTGTAGATGATATTATTAGCTATAATGCTTGTTATGCCGCTCAGCAGATAAATGCCCGTGCTATCGTTGCTTTCACGGAGTCTGGCAGTACAGCTCGCCGCGTTTCCAGATACAGGCCTAAGGTGCCTGCTATTGCCATAACTCCCTGCGAGGGTATCGTGAGGCGGCTATTGTTGTGCTGGGGCATTTATCCTTTTCAGGTAACGAGGTTATCGTCTGTGGAGGAGCTGTTCTTAGAAGCATCCAGGTTGGTGAAGAAATTGGGGTTAGCGGAGAAAGGTGACGCCGTAGTGGTTACAGGGGGGCTTCCTCTTGGTGTGCCCGGCAGTACTAACCTGCTTAAAGTAGAAGAGGTTGGTTAGGTTGCCTGGCGGCTTATTTACTTTCCTGAATTTTGTGGCTATAATCAGCCGAAAATAATGAAAACGTTTTATGCTAACATATCTAATGTAT
>JAUWOK010000073.1 GCA_030612165.1 Dehalococcoidia bacterium | reverse complement strand
CTATCCAGCCATGTTTTAGCTTTTTCATATTTCTCCTGATACTTATCCCCGATAATAACCTTCCAGCCCAGACGGCCGGCAAAATAGCCAGTAAGCTCTCCCAAAGCTGCCCCCAGCCCCCCTATTGCCCCCAGCCACAGGGGATTTAAAGTGACTCCTGCCGCGACATTGACGGCTTCACCTAGAAGAGGAAAAAGAATTGTGCTGGCATTGATAAGATTTACAAAAAAGACTCCTGAATAACCATACGTGAGAAGGGCCTGCGGTTCCAAATAAGAACGAAAAGAAAAAATACCGACCAGGGACAACGCAAGTACCAGTACAAAAATCACGATTTGAAAAGGTTTACTGACGACAACACGTCGAAAAGAAGATTGATTTTCTGCCGCAGCATTAATTTCCATTTCTATCAACAAACTATACCATCTTCTATACAGTTAACGGCTGTTTCACCTTTCAAGAAGCAGGATAACAGCAATATATGCTAAGCTAGCGTAATTGAAATGAACCACACATTTACAACAGAGGCATATCTTGATATTGAAACAACTGGTTTGTCCTTTTCGAACGACACGATAACAGTAATCGGTATTTATCGGCACGCCAGCAACGGCACGGAATTCATACAACTCGTAGATACAGAAATTACCCGGACAAACTTTAGCAATGCCATTAATGGTGTTGACAAAATTTATACCTATAATGGTAGCAGATTTGATATCCCTTTTATCAACCTTGCTCTCGAAATAGATATTGCTGACAATTTCCAACACCACGATTTAATGTATGATTGCTGGCAAAGGAATCTTTACGGTGGCCTTAAAGCGGTGGAGAGGCAGCTGGGAATTTCCCGTCAGTTAAAGGGTATTGACGGAAGGGAAGCCATCACACTCTGGTGGAAGTATCGATTGGGTAATAATCGTAACGCCCTGTCCCTGTTATTGCAATACAACAAAGAAGACGTACTTAATTTGCAAGAGTTGAGAAATAAACTGTTTTGCCCTACACAGTAAACCACTAACAGATAAATTTAATACTTCAGCCACCAACCATCAGCCACCGGGGGGAATTCGCCTCTTACAACATTCAACTTGGCATACCACGGCGTGCCATAACTCCTGGCCAGTTCGGACAGGTCTTTCAATCTGGGCGCGGCTGTAGTTTCAAAGAAACTCATACGTTCCTTTCTCGCCTTAATTCCTGCTCCTTCCTGCCACAACGCACGTCCTGCCAGAAAGCCCGAAGCACCGGCTTCACAGGCTATTTTGACCTGTCTTCTAAAAAAATCGAAGTCAACACCAGCGCTGAGGAGCACCCATGGCAATCGCGATTCCCTGTTCAGTTCCTGGCAATACAACTTCAACTTGCTTTCATCATCTTCATGGTTTATATCCGCTGGAAACTCGGTTTTTAATACGTCTATGGGCAAAGCAGTGAGCCTGCGAGCAGTTTCTATCACCAATTCCGGCTTCTTCTTCCAGAATTCTCCCTGTCCGCCATTTTCTCCTGCGACAGGATAACTTACCGGCTCTACCAGCAGAGGTATATCCTCTTCCAGACATTCATCAGCCAGCCTGGACACAAGCTCCAATTGCTTCAAGGTTACTTCCCCAAGATCGGGACGGAAATAAAGCAAAAGCTTAACAGCGGAGGCGCCAAGCTTTTTAATCTTTTTAACGCTCCAGCCTGGCAGTATTTCAGTAATTCTGGCATGAGCTTCACCTGCATACCCTGTTTTCTCCACACTGACCAGGAGCCCTTTATCGCCAGGCAGAACGCCTGCAGCTATAGCAGGACCAACGCCATAAACAGGATCAAGCAAAATAGCGCTGGCAAAAGGTGCCACTGCCTGACAAAGATCAAGCTTGAAATCAACCATGTCACGATAGCTCACCATTTCAGGGTTCTCGCTATTTAAAGCCCGCTTAAGTGCACCGCGATGGTCAATAGCGCACATCGCCATGATGCCACTGTCATCTGCCAGCTGCCGCAACCCCCTTAGCTTACCAATGGATATACTCATTAACTTCCCTCCCTGAACGCAAAAACTGCCGCTCCTAACACGCCGGAATCAGCACCCAGTTCGGCCCGGGCAAAACGAACCGCCTGCCATGACGCTTTGTACGCTCGCTCTTCTGCCTCTTTGAAAGCTGGCTTGAGCAAGACATCGCCCATATTGGATAACCCTCCTCCGATAACTATCAACTCCGGATTGAATATATTTATCAGGTTTGCCAGCCCCACACCAACATAACGACCAGTACGGGCGATAAGCTTTTGTGCCAGCTCATCCCCCTGCTCGGCTGCTACCTGGACAACGCGGGCAGTTACTTTGTCCAACTCCCCACCGGCACAGGCAAGAATCGTAGTAGTTGCGCCTTCTTCAACCCAACGCCTTGCTTCTGTCTCCAGCGCGCTGCCAGAAGCAAGCGCCTCCCAGCAACCCTTATTGCCACAATTGCAAAGCGGACCATCATCGTCAATCGTCATATGTCCTATTTCGCCGGCAAAACCAGTAGCTCCCGAATAAACTCTGCCGTCAACAACAATGCCACCACCAATTCCCGTGCTGAGCGTAACATAAATAAAATTGTGGGCACCTCGCCCCGCACCAAAACTAAGCTCCCCCAGTGCAGCAGCATTGGCATCATTGACAAGGAAACACTTTATGTCAAGTTTATCTGCCACCATGTCCCGCAAAGGCACATTACACCACCCCGGCAAATTAGGCGAAGTGAGGATACTGCCAGTATCAGGATTAGAAATACCAGGAGCGCCTATCCCCACAGCTTCAATGTCGGTAATAGCTATGCCTGCCTGCCCCAACACAACATTCGCGGAATCCACAATCGCCTTCACCACCCCATCAGGCCCTTCCTGAACAGGTGTCGCCCTGTAATCACGCGACAATATTTCCCCCCGCGCACTTATTATTGCCGTTAGTATCTTGGTGCCTCCCAGGTCTATGCCCAGAGCCAGCCTTTCCATATTTTCAGTCACACACATCTCTCCCCTTCTGTATATGTAGTGTAACCCATCCCTTCCCATGATGTCTTGCCTTTTTGTTGAAAGTATTAATACACAGCGATACAATACGAGTGATTCTATAATCCTTTCACAGTTTCCATATAGTGTAATAAGAAGGAGATATGCGGGATGAAACATAAGTATTTAGCATTGTTGTTAGTTTTCACTTTTGTGTTTTGCGGTTGTAGTAATCAGAGCACGGTGACAGATGGAACTTCCAGCACATCATCTAAAGATACGCAGCAGAATTCGGAGACGCCTACGGGGGAAACTACTAAGACATCTTTCAAAGCGGAAAGCCCGGTTTCAACTTTCACTAAAGAAGACATCGAATATCTTGACATAGCCTGTTCAGGCAGTGACGAAGAAATCGCGGAATGCATAAAGCAATGGCAAGAAGACAATATGATATATGCTTCCCCGGATAAAGGCTGCGATGATGCTGCGGACCCAATCCACTGGAATTACTTCTTGCCGGGGATATTTCATTCGAAAGAAATTATTTACGAGCATACGGATAACGGAAAAGTTTATGGCATTTGCTTTGACTTTGCCATCATTTACTGTTCAATTGGAAGATACTATGGCCTTGAATGCCGGGTTATGAATACAAAATCCAAACCGGGCGAACAAACTGGCAGTGAACCACAGTCAGGTATGCTCCGGGAAGAATATGATAGATTCAAACTGAAGTTGGAGAAGAACGGCCTGGATTACTCTTATGGAGCAGTAAACTCCGTTGCTGAAGGGACCCCAACACATTACTGGGCTGAAGTGTATCTCAATGGGGAGTGGGTCATAACAGACAGCACACAGAGGGCTACGGGAGGCAGTACCAGCAATGAATTTATCGCCACGAATGACTTTGAGGTGACTGATTGGTTGAGCAGAGACAAAACAGAATTGCTGAAAAATTACGCTTATGAGGGAATTACGGATGACCTTGGACAATCATGGCGAGCCGCCAATATTTACGACCTTATGCAGGGACTTGCCTTCGCCCCCTATTTTAATAATGCCGAGACTGCCCGTGATTTTCTAGGAGTTGGAGATAAACTAACGGAAACAGACCTCTCAGAAGCCAGGCAAGATAAGGAAAATTACGAACAATGTTCAGGCAAGAAATTCTACCTTGTTTGTTATTTCATATGTGATGGCGATAATCTGGAAGGAACAGACTGGGTAAAACGCTATGAAGAACTATCTGGCGAGCAGATGGACTTAGCCTGCTACCAGCAATATCTCGGTAACGAGGATTGACTAAAAGGCATGCACTTGAGCACGTTTGACCTTCCCCCAGAATTAGCTACACCTCGGACTAGAGTCCAACGGTTGTTTCAGCATACTCCTTTGGGGTGCTTCCTTTCAATGAACTGTGCGGCCTTACCTCGTTGTAATCCCTCCGCCAGGCTTCAATAATTTCACGGGCGTGCTTCAGATTCATAAACCAGTTCGTATTCAAGCACTCATCCCTGAACCTCCCGTTAAAACTCTCTACAAAGGCGTTCTCAATTGGTTTCCCCGGTCGTATGAAATTGAGTTTAACCCCAC
>JAUWOK010000020.1 GCA_030612165.1 Dehalococcoidia bacterium | reverse complement strand
CCTTTTCCGTTGGCATATCCAGGCCCGCTTCGTTGAGAATTTGCTTCACTACCCTCCTTACTATTTTGTCAGGCATCGCCGTGTCTATGCCGCCCATCATTCTTAAATATTGAAATGAGGTGATGCCGACTCCGCTAATTTTCCCTATCGGGTCTTCTTTCCAGTTCTTAAGGCAGGAGTTGGTTGCCCAGCGTCGCAGTGCCTTTCTGTCGTCCAAATTCTGCGCTACTGCCAGGTTATAAAGGTAAGACGCCACTCCTTTTGCCACCTGCCATGACCGGCAGTTCTTCCAGATGGGTTGTACCTGGTCTGGTTGGAGAACACTGAGATCCCTGAAGGTTCGGATCTTCCCGCTGTCCATCATCTCTTTCTCAACCCTTACCACGCCCGGGATTACGGCAGTGAAGTAGTTGAGGCCTATGGAAGTAAATGCCGCATCTACGACCATAAGCAGGACGCTCCCGTTCCACCTTTCGGTCGCCAGGCATCGATCACAGTGTTCTTTTAGGCCACTTGTTTTGGAAATATAGGCTCCTATGACCCGAGATAAGCCTTTATCGGAATTCTGCCAGTTCATCATCTTGTCATATACAGAAGACCACACTGTTACATTATCAATATATGGGGAAAAGCTATTTGGCAAATTAGCGTTGATATATGCCTGTGAGTTGCCCCTGTGCGAGTATATGCCCCTGCATGGCGTCCAGGGCTTGTTTCTTAGATGCACCCGCTTTCAAATCCATGTGTTGGTCCAGCGCGTAAAGAGTGAACCGCTACCGATGTGGATGTCCAGGTGGAGGACAGGGACCACCATAGCCGATTCTTTGAGAGTCACTCTCGCCCTGAATTGCACCGCCGGGGAGACTGGCTTGAGCAGGCACGGCTTCCGGTAATTGCCGTCTGTCAGACGGCATGTTGAACAGAACCCAGTGTGTGAACACGCCTCCAGGGGCATCCGGGTCATCCACTATCAGGGCAAAGGAGAGAGCCTCTACAAATGGCTCACTCCACGCAAGCGGCGGCGATATATTCTGCCCATCGCATGTGTACTCTGCTGGTATTTTGTCTCCTTCTTGAAACGCTGTGCTGGACACAGTTAGCGCCATTTTTCCTTCTCCAGTAGCTGTTCGCTCAATGCCAATAACGGTACAACGAATAAGGATACCATCAATAGAGAAGCCACTTAAAATTATACACCTAAAGTATATTCTTCCCTTCTACACACGCACTAGCTCTCAGTACCTCGATTCGCCCGTTTCGCCCATTTTGCCTGTTGTTGCGAAGACCACTCTTTCACAGATATTGGTTACCCTGTCGGCACTGCGCTCCAGGTTATGCGCCGCCCAGATAAGGCGAGTTGCTCTGGTAATGGTCCTGGGGTCTTCAAGCATAAAGGTGATGAGTTCACGATAAACCTGGTCATAGAGTTCATCTACCTCGTCGTCTTCGTTGCTGATATTCACGGCAGTCTCCGGATCACGATCAATAAAGGCGTCAAGGCTACGGCGAAGCATGTCCTGTGTTTTCTCTGCCATGCGAGGCAGATCAATCAGGGGCTTCAAAGGCGGTTCGTTTCCTATCATTAAAACAATCTTAGCGATACCTTCGGCATGATCTCCTATCCTTTCCAGATCAACAATAATGTTCAGAACGGCGATAATAGTTCTCAGATCGCTAGCTACTGGCTGCTGAGTAACGATAAGCTCAATACACCGCTCCTCTATGTCCAGGCGTTTATGATCAATCCCGGTATCGCCGGACATCACCTCCTTCGCCAATTCCAGGTCGCGTTCCTTTAAGGCGTTCATAGAACGAGCAATAGCTTTCCCCACCATGCTGCCCAGAACCAGAACTTCGTCCTGAAGTTCCTTCAAATGCTGATCAAACTTTTCTCTTGGTGCCATGTACACCTCCTTAGCCAAAACGGCCAGTGATATAATCCTCTGTTTTCTTGTCCTTGGGTCGCTGGAAAATTTCACCTGTTTTATTGTACTCCACGAGTTCTCCCAGGAGAAAGAAACCTGTCCATTCGGAAACACGCGCTGCCTGCTGCATATTATGGGTAACAATAATTATAGTGTAATTTGTTTTCAAGTCCCTCATCAGTTCCTCTATTCTCAGGGTTGAAAGAGGATCAAGAGCCGAGCAGGGTTCATCCATAAGAATCACCTCCGGCTCCACGGCCAGCACACGGGCGATGCACAATCTCTGCTGTTGCCCGCCGGAGAGCAGCATGCCTGACTTTCCCAGATTATCCTTGACTTCATCCCATAACGCGGCAGCCCGGAGGCTCCTTTCCACGACCTCGTCCAGCTTTGCCTTATTGTTCAATCCCAGCATGCGTGGACCAAAAGCCACATTAGCATATATTGATTTAGGGAAGGGATTAGGCTGCTGAAATACCATGCCTACTCTCTTCCGCACTTCCACCACGTCTACCTGAGGAGCATAAATATTCTGCCCATCCAGCAGCACGTCTCCTGCCAAATGCGTTCCGGAGATGACATCATTCATGCGATTCAGTAACCGCAAAAAGGTTGTTTTGCCACAACCTGAGGGGCCAATAAGCGCGGTGATCTGGTGTTCCTCAATGCCCATGGTAATCTTGCTAAGAGCCCTGACCTTCCCATAATAAAATTCCAGTTTCCTGGTCTGCATTTTAAACTCCATATGATGTTCCTCCCTTCATTCTGGTTTGCAGGTAACGTGAAACCCATCTGGTAATAAGATTGATAGCAATGATAATGACGATAAGCACAGCCCCGGTAGCCATAGCTTTGTCCAGAGCGTTGGTCTCCATCGCCAGATAAAAAACGTGTACTGCCAGAGTCCGCCCCCCGGAAAGAAGGGAGGTCGGCATACCGGCACTACCCCCCATGGTTACATAGAGACAGGCAGATTCGGCTACCGCCCCCCCGACGCAAAGAATGATGCCGGTGGTGATACCGGGTAAAGCGGCAGGAATAACTACACGGGTTACCGTTTGCCATCTGGTGGCTCCCAGCGCCATAGCAGCTTCCCTTTGGGAACTGGGCACGGCCTTCATAGCTTCCTCGGCACTGCGAACCAGGAAAGGGAGTAACAAGCAGGCCAGAGTAAGCGCTCCTGCCAGGATGGAATAATTGAAATGGAGGGCCAGAACAAAAACGGCAAAACCGAACATCCCGAAGACTATAGAAGGTATTCCCGCCAGAAGCTCCACGCTATAACGGATGAAATGGGTTAACTTGTTATCAGGAGCATATTCAGAGAGATAGATGGCGGCACCCAATCCCAGTGGGACCAGAATTGCCATGGTGGTCACTATCAGCCAGAGAGTAGCAACTATACAAGAGAAAATGCCCCCCTCTCCGGCAAGCCCTCCTTCGGGCGAAGAAAAGAGAAAATCCAAATTGATGACAGGAAGTCCCTGCACCAGGACATATCCGACAATGAGCAACATGATGAGCACGGCGACACTGCCCATCGCCCAGGTAAAACCCCAGGCAAGTTTCTGAGTTAGCCTGGGTGAGAATTTAATCATTTTTCCTCCTGCAAATGATAAATCCCAAACTGTTAATAATCATGATCAGGATAAAAAGCACCAGCCCTGTAACAAATAAGGCACTTTCGTGTATCCCCGTGGCAGCGGCTATCTCAACAGCAATATTGCCAGTGAGCGTTCGTGCCGGGGCAAAGATGTTGGCAGGAAGTATGGGAGAGTTGCCAATGACCATAACCATGGCCATGGTTTCCCCTATCGCTCTACCGGTGCCGAGGATAACGGCAGTTACGATACCCTGGCGGGAAGCCGGTAGCAAAACATGATGGATAGCCTGCCAGTGGGTGGCACCTAGCGCCAGTGCCCCCTCTTTATACAGGGTGGGGACGGCGCGCAGGCTATCTTCACTGATGCTGGTTATAGTGGGTAGGATCATTATTGCCAGCACAATGGCTGCCGCCATCACCGAGGATCCCGAGCCAGTGCCGCTCAAGTGGGCTATAAAAGGGCAAAGAACGACCATCCCTACTAGTCCGTAAACCACCGACGGAATGCCAACCAGAAGCTCTATCGCCGGCCTGGCTATATTGCTGATGCGTCGTGGAGCAACCTCAGCCAGAAAAATAGCGCACCCTACCGACAGAGGTACCGCCATCACCAAAGCAAGCAGAGTAACGATTACCGAACCGGCAAACATGGCAAGTATCCCGAAAGCTTCATGCGACGGGTACCACTTCGTGCCAAAAAGAATATCGACAATACCCACTTCTTCAAGGGCTGGCAAACTGCCCTTCAGGATAAAGACAGCGATGAATATCAGGATTAAAAAAGCCACCGTCCCGAAACAGAGAACGAGGCGCCTAGATATACGATCAACAAAATAGCGAGACATCATATTGCTTCACCGATAAACCTTCGGGGATAAGGCGGCATTTGCTGTAATTCACTGCCACCTTATCCCGTCGAGGAGGTAAAAACACCTTTTATTGAATGGCGACGTAACCTTCCTCTCCTACAATTTTCTGCCCTTCAACTCCGAGGCAAAACTCAATAAACTGTTTGCTCAACCCGTCCGGTGTGCCATTAGTAATGAAGTTGAGATAACGAGAGATGGGATAACTTTTGTTGAGACAATTAGCTTCATTGCAAACAACATCACTTATGCTCAATGCCTTCACCGAGGAATCAACGTAGCCCAGAGAGATATAGCCAATAGCGTTGACAGTGTTGGCAACTTTTTGCTTCATTGCCCCGTTAGAGGGCAAAAACTCGGCATTGGAGGCAATCTCCGTGCCGGACATTACCGCTTTCTCAAAAACTTCCCTGGTACCTGAACCCTCTTCACGATTTATCACAGTCCAGGTGGCGCTGGAACCACCGGCGAAAATAGTTCTTATTTCCTCCAATGTCATGTCTGTCACACTGTTCGACGCCGGGTTAATTACAACAGCTACGCCATCGGCGGCGACATGAATTGTTACCAGTTTCGGCCACTGATCCGTCTCGCTGGATTTCATTTCGCGCGAAGCAGCACCGATGTCGAACAGCCCCTGGGCACAGCCCTTGACTCCGACACTGGAACCACCCCCCTGTATGGTGACCTTGACATCGGGGTTTTTGGTTTCAAACGCCTTAGCCCACTTCTCAGCCAGGGGCTGCACGGTACTGGAACCACCTATGCCGACGGTTCCCGACAGGCTCTGCCCACAACCACCCAACATAAGAACGCCAGACAGGAGACAACCGGTCATGAGAGTCAAAGCCTTTTTTCGGTTTATTTTGAAATACATACTTTCTCCTCCTCGTTTATTTTATTAATAAACTGAGTATAGGAGAGTACGTTTAAGGGCTGCTTAAGGTTTGGTTAAGGTGGAGTAAAGTTATGGTTAAGATTAAGTTAAGGATTAGAAGCGACGGGCAGGATAAAAATGAAGGTTGAACCTTTTCCCTCGATGCTCTCTACCCAGATCCTGCCGTTGTGTGCCTCAACGATGTGCTTGGCAATAGCCAGACCTAACCCCGTTCCATTTCCCACTCTGGCCTTATCCGCTTTGTAGAAGCGTTCGAAGACACGGGGAAGATCAATTGTAGGAATACCGATCCCTGTGTCGGCTACCGAAATCCGAATAGTATCTCCTTCTGCGACGGCCCGGAGGTCGATCCTGCCGCCCGGCGGCGTGAACTTGACGGCGTTATGAAGCAGATTAACCAGCACTTGTTCTATTCCCTCTTTACTGGCCATAGCTTGGGGTAGAACGGGGGAAATATCTGCTTTCAAGGAAAGCTTTCCCCTCTCTGTCTGGACATGCATTCGCTTGATAACTTGCAGTACTACCTCTCTAATACTAACAGGCTCCATCTTGAGCGACGTTTTGCCGCTCTCAATACGAGACAGTTCGCTAAGCTCGCCAGTCATTTGCGTTAGCTTATCCACCTCAACACTCATCTTGCCCAGGAAGTCTCTGGTTACGACGGCGTCGTCAGTTGCTCCGTCCTGAAGCGTTTCCACAAGTAGCTTGAGCGAGGCTATCGGTGTCCGTAGCTCATGAGATATATTGGCAACAAAATCCCGGCGTATTCTCTCCAGCCGCTGTAGCTCAGTCAAATCCTGCAGGAGCACCACACTGCCAGATTGTCCACTTAGAGGAGTGGCTATCACCCCTAGAAACTGCTTTCCCGGTTCAATTTTCACAAACCCTGTCTGTTGCTCTCCTGTCCTAAGACATTTTTGCAAAATCTCATCTATTTCATGATCGCGCAATACTTCTATAAAAGTATGTCCCAATATCTCATTCTGAGAAAAGTGGAACATTTTTTCTGCCGCCCTGTTAACCATAATTACTCCGCTCTCTCCGTCAACAACCAGGATGCCATCAGCTACGTTGGATAAGATAGCCACCATCCTGTCGCGCTCGGTGGTAAGCAAGTTCACCATCTCTTCAAGTTTGGCAGCCATCTGGTTAAATACTCCTGCCAACTCTCCAATCTCATCTCTGGAAGCAACTCTGATCCTCTGATCAAGTTTCCCTTCAGCCATTCTCCTGGATATCAAAGTGAGTTGTTTAACAGGCTCGGTAGTAGTCCTGGCCAGATATATCGCCAGCAAAATAGCAATAACAGCGGCAATGGCCGCACCTCCAACTACGGTACGGCTCACATGTTCCAGGGACTTATCTATCTCTGTCAAGGGCAATGCCACACGGGCAACACCAGCTATTTCCTCGTTAACGGTTATCGGGACAGCAACGTATAACATGTCGCAACCCAGCGTGGTACTGTGACGGATGCTGGTGCCTGCGTTGCTGGAAATGGCCTCAATTACCTCCGGGCGGTCACCATGATTTTCCATTTCTGCAGGGTCCTTTTCTGAATCAGCCAGCACTGTCCCGTCTTTGCCAATAATAGTTACCCTGGCATCAATTTGCTCTCCCACCTGCCTGGCGAGAGCCTGCATAGTTTCTCCCTCTCCCGCGAAAGATGTTTCGCTGACATCACCTATTAATTTTGCCTGACTGATAAGTTGTGTCTCCAGGTTAGAAAGATAATTGGTACGAACAAAATGTACAAGGTAGGCGCTGAGCCCTCCAATGCAAACAATGATGAGGGCGATGAATGCTGCGGCAAGCCGCCACCTGATACTGTGAAACATCTTTATCCCTCGAACTTGTAACCTATGCCGCGTACTGTCAGCAAACGCCGGGGCTTTGCCGGGTCAACTTCAATTTTCTGCCGCAGCCACCGCACGTGAACATCCACTGTTCGGGTATCGCCGACGTAGTCATAACCCCAGACTTTCTCCAGAAGATTATCACGAGAAAATACTCGTCCGCGATTTCGTATCAGAAAAGCAAGCAGGCCAAATTCTTTGGGGCTCAGATTAAGGCTGGAGCCATCAATTGAAACCAGATGGCGTGCAAAATCTACGGTGAGGCCAGCGACCTGAACTGCCGGAGGCAATTCCCCATCAGCAATGGATATTTCCTGCCTCATCATCTCTGTCCGGCGCAACAACGCTCGCACCCGGGCCAAAAGCTCCCGCAGACTGAAAGGCTTGGTCATATAATCATCAGCTCCCAATTCCAGACCAACTATTTTGTCAATTTCTTCAACCTTGGCAGTAAGCATTAAAACAGGTGCCGTTATTTCCCTGCGTAGGATACGGCAAACCTCAAAACCGCTAAGGCCGGGGAGCATAACATCCAGGATAATAAGGTCTGGTTTTTCATAATGAGCAAGCTCCAGTGCCCGAATGCCATCAACGGCGGTAAACACTTCGTACCCGTCCTTTACGAAGTTATACTTGAGAACATCAAGTAAGGTCTGGTCGTCTTCGACAATAAGA
The DNA here is from genome assembly GCA_030612165.1 of Dehalococcoidia bacterium. Taxonomy (GTDB): domain Bacteria; phylum Chloroflexota; class Dehalococcoidia; order GIF9; family AB-539-J10; genus UBA6803. The sequence continues at coordinate 6,103 of JAUWOK010000020.1, read as the reverse complement.
ATCTTACTGGCAATCATTTTCGTTTTCTACCGACAGTATAGAGACAATTATCCGGGCTATCAATAATAAGGCCGACATGAAACAATAACTCTTTCTGTGCCGCCGCTACCTTCAAAGAATCAGGTTTAATATCCCTCCGGCCAGAAAGGCCGCTATAATCATTATCCCTGCTGATTTAAGCATGTTCGCCACCCCGAGTTCTTTGAGAAGGACAACGAAGGTTGCGACGCAGGGAAAGAACATAGACAAAACCACGCTGCCTACCACTAGCTGTTTGGCGCTTAGTGCTAAAGGAGCCAGCATTCCCATGGCCATGTCCTTACGTAAAAAACCAACGACCAGGGCGGTTATAGCTTCCTTGGGCAGCCCGAGCAAATCGGAGACCACCGGGGCAGTGAAGCGGGCGATGGCATCGAATATTCCGAAGAAGTACAGCACGTTGATTACCGCCACCGCGCCCAGAATTATGGGAATGGCTTCTTTCAGAAAACCACGCACCCGCATCCACAGCTTCTTGAAAACAGTCTGCCATGAGGGCAGACGATATGGTGGTATTTCAATCAATAATTCCGGGCTGAATCCCTTTGTTGCATGATTGAGGATGAATCCCAGAATTATCCAGGACACAAATAATGTTCCGTAAATGATGGCTACATATTGCCCTCCATGTGCTCCAACCATACCAAAAATCATGGCTTGTAAAGCGGCACAGGGCACGGCGACAGATACCAGCGTTGCGGCAATAAATCTTTCCCTTTTACTTTCTAAGATACGAGTGGATAAAACGGCAGGAACATTACAGCCAAAGCCCAGGAGGGTGGGAATAATAGCATACCCGTGTAAACCCAGACGGTGCATAAAAGTATCCATGAGCACCGCTAAACGGGGCAAATACCCTGTATCCTCAAGTATGCCCAGCACCAGGTAAAAAGCAATAATGTAAGGCAGAACCATAGCGAACGGAATATAAACGCCGGTAGAAAGCAAACCAAAAGATTCCACGAAGTCTATTTCCCCGGCAACCACCTTGCCTACTACGACATCATGAAGAAGACCACCTTCTCCCAAGAAGCTGCTTACTTTCAATATCGTTGGTGCCCACACATTTTGGAACAGGGGATCAAATACATGAGCAATCAAGCCCTCACCGATAAAACGGACAACAAAAAATACTGCGGCTAGTATAGACAGCGCTATGGCGCCACCGGTCAGCGGGCTTACGCTAGCGTCCTCCAGGCGCTCAGTCCAGGTATGGTGGCGACGAGTTATGCGCTGTACTTGCTCTATAATATCTCCGACGGCAGCCCAGCGCTCATCCCTGCTGCGTACAGGCAAGTCGAGAGAGATAGCGTGGGGAATGCTCTCTGCCAGTTCTTTTATTCCCTGCCCCGTCACAGCTACAGTAGGGATGACAGGCACTCCCAAGAGCAACCTCAACTTCTCCAGGTCAATATGTATTCCGCGGTGTTTGGTATCGTCCCATACGTTCAAAGCGATAATCACCGGGACATGTTTTTCCAGCAATTGCAAGGTCAGATAAAGATTTCTCTCCAGGTTGGTGGCATTAACTACATTGATGACCACCTCTCCATCAGCCAGCATGCGAGAAGCTATTTCTTCAGCGTCGCAGGTTGGTTCCAGGGTATAAGTGCCTGGCACATCGATAATCTCGGCCGGCTTCTCTCCCAGTTTCATGTATCCATGAGTGTAGCCCACTGTCGTGCCTGGATAATTGGAGGCAATCACATGCACTCCAGTCAAGCGGGAGAAGATAACGCTCTTGCCCACATTGGGATTGCCCATAAGGAGTACTTTCATGCTATAGCCACTATTCTTCTTCTACCAATATCTTGCTGGCCATGCCAAACCCGATAGCTACCCGCACCCTATCTACCTGTATAGTTACCGGCCCCCGCATAAGCATGGAACTGACCTTAGTTATCTTCTTACCGGGCAGAATACCCATAGAATTAAGACGATTAATCATGCCCTGCCCCCCTCTAATCTGGATCACCCTGCCGCTTTGTCCGGGCCGCATCATGGGCAGAGAAATCAATTTACGATTATCCATAAACTTTGACCACCTTCCTGTTGTTAGTGCTAGCTAACTTTATGTCTTTAAAAAATACTTACTTCTCGCGTTCGCACTTAGTCACGCATTCCGCCGGAAAATTCCCATGCTCGGAGTAATGTTTAAAGCTTTTCAGCCACTCAGGTTCCCCTTGGGGTCGGCTCAACACGAAATCCACAAATTTTGACAATTTCTCTGCAGTGACAGAGCTGATGGCATGTTCCATTTTGCAAGCGTCCTCTGACGCCCTTTCCTGATCAATTCCCAGTATCTCCACCAGAAAATGCCGCAATATCTCGTGGCGGCGAAAAACATCATCAGCTACTCTCTGCCCATCGCTGGTAAGTTCCACATATCCGTATCTCTCGTGCTCAATAAGATTTGCCTCTCTCAGTTTCTTGAGAGCTGAAGTGACACTGGGCTTCTTTACCCCTAGCATGTTGCTGATCTGAGTAACCCTTACTACTTTTCTTCCACGGGCGAGTACAGATATCGCCTCAAGATAATCTTCCATGCTGGGGCTTTGTTCTCTATCCATCTGTTTACCTGTTCGCTAAACCAGTTCTCCAATACTGTTAATATCGGCTAACAATGTTAGTGTAGCGCATTTTTCTCTGCGTTACAACTTGCACTCTGATAGCTTGGTATCAAGAGAGAAATGTGTCGTGACTATCGGTTGATGACTTTGCTGAAGAAGGGAACGGCTATAGCCACAAAGATCACGCCGAAGCCAACCATCACCCATATTTCCGTCATCATTCCCGAGATGTTTGTCCCCAGCACAATGCACTTGCGCAATGCCCCCACGGAATAAGAAAGAGGGTTTAACCTGGAAATCCACTGCATTGCCGCCGGCATTTGCTGAAGAGGAAAGAACGCTCCGGAAAGAAATATTGCCGGAAATGTCAGCGCAGTCATGATGATCATGGCCGTTTCCTGTTCCGAAGATATAGCCGATATGATGATACCAATGCCAATAAAAGAGAAAACCGTGAGCACAAGCAACAACGCCAGCAGCCCCACATTGCCATGAATTACCACGCCAAAAAGCCCTATCGCCAGCAGGAGAGTTATCACCGCCTGAATAATACCGCGTACTCCCTGGGCAAAACTCTTGCCAACTACGATAGACAGTCTGCTGATAGGAGCTGAAAGAATGCCATCCAGTGTCCCTAATTCTCTTTCTCGAGAAATAGATCCAGCCAACCCGGTCATGCAAGCTGTCATTATTACCATGGCCATGAGCCCGGGAGCCATGAATTCGAAATAGTTTGGTTCACCCGGCACCACTCCTCTAGTTTCTATCACAAAAGGCTTAATTACTACCTGGGTATTATCTATACCTGGTACTAAAGAAGCTATTTTCTCCTCTCCCAGCCGGGCAGATATTTCCGACATCAGTCCATTCAGTGTGCCACTTAACAGCATAGATATCTGAGGATTAGATTGATCGGTAATCACGGTAAGCGTCCCCTGTTCATTTCCAGTTATTCGGCCAGAAAAGTCAGCAGGGATGATTATGGCCCCATTGATTTCCCCCTCCTTTATTCGTTTTATCGCCTCAGCTTCGTCTGTTAAATAGGTCAGACTGAACAACTTATCGTTCTGCCCCGGGATTGGTTGATTAAGCGCAGAAACAATCTGGTTGCCAAGGGGACCTTGATCCATATTGACTACTCCCAGAGGAGCATTTTTCAAGCTATTCTGTGATGGAAAGATATAGCCCATCAGCACCATCATAAAAATGGGCATGATGATAAAGCTAACCAATCTCATCCGGCTGCGGCTGAAGACCGTCAAATCTTTAATCCCGATACGATAACCGTGTCTTAATGTTCTTTTAATATTCTGAAGCATTTTCGTTCCCTGTTTCTCAATAGATTTTTATCTCACCCGTGAGTTTGTTCGCCGCCGATGATGTCCTGCGGGTGCGGAGGCATTTTCACTGGTTCTGTCTCTCATCTCGCGCCCGGTAAGATGCAGGAAAACATCCTCCAAATTCGGCTCCACAGTATTTATGGCCCGAATTTGTCCTCCTGCGGAGGTGATAGTGTTTACTATCGCTCCTATCGTATTACTGCCTGCAACCTGTAATCTCATCCTGTACGTATCTTCCTGAATTAGAGAAACAACGTTCTCTAGCTCTTTCACCTTGGAGAGTATTGCTTCACTTAAATTGATAATTTCGATATCTACCCGTGTGGTATCTCCTCCGGAAAGAAGCTTCTTTAATTTCTTTGTGGTGTCCAGGGCAACTATTCTGGCTTTATCCATAATGCCTATCCGATGGGAGATAGATTCTGCCTCTGTCATGTCATGAGTGGTAAGCAGCACAGTTATTCCTTCTCGGGACAGCTCCAGAATAAACTCGTGGATGGCTCTGGTAGTCTGCGGATCAAGCCCCAGAGTAGGCTCGTCAAGGATAAGAACATCTGGATGATGGAGGAGGGAGCGAGCAATGTTTATACGTTGCTTCATTCCCGTAGAAAAATCTCCCACTCGATGGTTTCGCCACTGTTCCATACGCAGGCGACCAAGCCATTTATCTATCCCGCTTTTGATCCCTTTTTCAGAAAGGTTATTCAGCCTGCCAAAAAGAGCCAGATTCTCGGCAGCCGTCAGTTCATCATAAAGAATGAGCTTCTCCGCTACGAGTCCAATATGTTCTCTCACCTTGTTTGCCTCTCTCACAATATCAAAACCGGAAACCAAGGCGCTTCCCTCCGTCGGCCGCAGCAAAGTGCAGAGCATACGCATGGCGGTGCTCTTACCTGCGCCATTAGGACCGAGAAAACCGAAGATCTCTCCTTTTTTAACTTGAAAAGTGATATGGTCTACCGCGGTGAGTTGATCAAACCGTCTGGTCAGATTCTCTACCTCAATTATGTTCATCTGCGTCTCCTTTATAAGCCTCAGTAGCTCTAACTAGCGAGGAGAGACCCTGAGCCAGGGTAAAAAGGTCCCCCGATTTCATCGAAAATAATACATCAATGAAAGGACTCATCATTCCCTCTCTGAGCCCCAGTAAATTGGCCCTACCTTCACCCGTAACGCATAACTGTAATACACGGCGATCTATAGTATCCTCAGAAGTGATAGTTTATAGTAGAATAAGCAAATTTGATAATTTGCTCAAATTCAGGTCTGCATTTTTGACAATAGAAGAGTTTTTTTATAGCATAGAATATAGGGGTTGGCAACGAAAGCTTTTCTGCTTGCCACACCAGTTTGGAGAGAAGGAGGTGATAGCAGGTTTAATAAATGGTGGTATCGTCTACTTGTATGGCATGTACAATGTTACGAGGAGGAAATATAAAAAAAGATGAACGCAAGAGTAAAAGATCTTAAAAGACGAATAATAAACAAGAGCAGTGTAGGGGAGAGGTATTCGGATGATGTGTTTCTTGATGTGGACAGGGGGCGGTTGTGGACGGAGGCTTACAAAGAAACCGACGGCGAGCCAGAGGTTCTGCGCCGGGCCAGGGCATTAAAGAAGTTACTGGAAGGGCTCCCCATTTATATCAAGGAAGGGGAAATGATCGTAGGGGGACCTGTAAATCATCCTCGAGCGCTGATAGGAACTTTTGAACTGAGCGATGTAGCTATCAAGCATGTTAAAGAAGATGGATACGTCAGAAAAGAAGACCTGGCAGACCTTGCTGGTATCATGGATTATTGGAAAGATAGGGCCATGTGGTCCAGAGTTAGGAAAATAGGAAACCTGGACGAGGCGCATCTATATAATGCCGCCACGGGAATAATGGCCTTCGCGGGAACCGCCAGAGACGGCCTGGCCAGCAGCCAACCGGACTATACCTTTGTTTTCGAGAATGGCCTCAACAACATTATCAAGAGAATGGATGAAAGTCTTGCCCATGCCACCGATGACGTTTATGGCCCGCAGGTGATTGAAGCGGCCAAGAAATCTTATCAGTGGCAGGCGATGAAAATAGCGGCTCAGGCTGCTATCGATTGGTCACGCAGATATGCTGAGTTTGCCAAATTCCTGGCCAGTGAGGAGCAGGATGCTCA
>JAUWOK010000042.1 GCA_030612165.1 Dehalococcoidia bacterium | reverse complement strand
GAGAAGGTGATGGAGCACTTCAAGAACCCGAGGAATGTGGGCGAGATAGAAAACCCGGATGGCATCGGTCATGTGGGAAACCCGGTATGCGGCGATATTATGGAGCTTTACATCAAGGTGAATGACAACATCATTACCGATGCCAAATTCAAGACCTTTGGTTGCGGAGCCGCCATTGCCACTAGCTCCATGGTCACCGAGATGGTAAAAGGGAAGAGTATAGAAGAGGCACTGGGAATTTCTAACAGGGCGGTAGCTGAAGCTTTAGACGGACTGCCCCCGATTAAGATGCACTGCTCAGTTTTAGCTGAGGAAGCGCTCAAATCAGCTATCGAGGACTATTTAAGCAAAGGGAAAGGATAGTAGAGATGGGTGAACTTCCTGAAATCGGTAAAATCTCTCCCGAAATCTTCAACGAGTTGATTTTCCCCCGTCTGGGGGCCAAAAGTGACAGTGTGTTGGTGGGACCTCAGCATGGAGTGGATGCGGGAATAGTGGAAATCGGTGGCAAGGCAGTCTCCTTTACCTGCGATCCTGTATTTATTGTTCCTGAGTATGGCTGAGAGAGGGCGGCCTGGTTTGCTCTTCACATCATCGCCTCTGATTCCATGACCTGTGGGCTAAAGCCCGAGTTTCTATCCATAAGCTTGAATCTCCCTATGGAGACGACCAAAGAGCAACTGGAGATAATGTGGGACACCATGCACCGAGAATGTGACAAGCTGGGAATCTCCGTCATTACGGGTCATACCGCCCGGTACGAGAATTGCCATTATCCCATGGTGGGTGGGGCTACACTAGTGGGCATCGGTGAGAAGAATAAATATGTTACTCCCAGGATGGCGAGAGCTGGAGATAAAATAATTATCACCAAGGGGCCGGCTATTGAGGCGACCGGTATCTTCGCCATCATGTTTCCCCGACTCATTGAGGGAGAATTTGGGCATGACTTCTGTGAAAGAGCCGAGCAGATATTCTATAAGATGTCGGTAGTAGAAGACGCCGTGACTGCGGTGGGGGTTGGGAGAAGAGAAGACGGGATTACTGCCATACATGACGCTACTGAGTGTGGGGTGTGGGGAGGTCTATATGAGCTGGCACAAGCGGCTGGTCTAGGCATGAGAGTAGAAAAGGAACAGATTGTGATAGAAGAGTGTGTGGAAGAGATTTGCTCTTATTTTGACATTGACCCTTTCTGGAAAGCTTTCTACGGGGCAGTCAAGAGATATACTTCTTGACTGGTAAAGGGCGGCTATCACCATATAGTATGGATGGAGGGGATAAACTATGAAGAAAAAAGAGATTAAAGGCGTGGTTAGAGAAAGATACTATCCAGATGCTGAGATGATAGATAAGATCCTAAGTCTCAAGAGAGAAAGGAATGCTGTTATCCTGGCTCATAATTACCAGTTGGGAGAAGTTCAGGATATAGCTGATTTCGTAGGCGATTCCCTGGAGCTAAGCCAAAACGCAGCTAAAACCAATGCCGACGTAATAGTCTTCTGTGGGGTTCACTTCATGGCAGAAACAGCCTCCATCCTTTGTCCGGACAAGGTTGTCCTGCTCTCGGACAGGCACGCTGGTTGTCCCATGGCGGATATGATTACCGCCGCAGGGTTAAAGGAGAGGAAAAGAGAAATCCCTGGTGCTATTGTAGTCTGCTATATTAATTCCTCGGCAGAGGTCAAGACGGAATCAGACGTTTGTTGCACCTCGGCTAACGCCGTCAAGGTCATTGAAAACCTAGACGCTGAGGAGATTCTATTTGTTCCTGACTAATATCTGGGACATTATATTTCTACCAAGATGGATAAAAGGGTAAGTCTCTGGCCTGGTTTTTGTCCTACTCACATCAGGATACAGCCGCAGTACATTACCAATCTCAGGCAAGAGTATCCCCGAGCTAAAGTAGTCGTCCACCCGGAGTGCCGACCTGAGGTCATTGTCCTTGCTGATGAAGTTTTAAGCACAGGGGGGCTATGCAGGTATGCCAACAGAAGCGAGGTCAAAGAAATAATCGTGGGGACAGAAATAGGTATAATACACCGGCTTAGAAAAGAGAACCTGGGCAAGAAATTCATCCCTGCCTCTGGACAGGCAGTCTGTCCCAGAATGAAGTTAATCACGCTGGAAAGTGTTTTATGGTCTTTGCGGGAGATGACCACCGAGGTTAAAGTTCCTGAGGGAATACGCCTTAAGGCAAAGATTACCGTGGATAAGATGCTGGGAATAGGGAGGGATTGATGAAAGAAGCAAGCAAGGTGGTTGTCCTGATTACCACTGCCAATGAGGAAGAAGCTCGCAAAATAGCCGAGTCGCTCCTTGATCGGAGAAAGGCTGCCTGCGTAAACATCGTGCCAAGGGTAGACTCGCTCTTTCGGTGGGAGGGTAAGCTAGATTCAGCTCAGGAAAGCCTCCTAATTGTCAAAACCAGAGCATCGCTACTTCCCGAAATCGTTGAGATGGTCAAAAGGGCTCATGGTTATGATGTCCCCGAGATAATCGCCTTGCCCATTGTCAGCGGGAATGCAGATTACCTGAGGTCGATAGATAGCGGGGTCGAAGAAGGATAAAGGACGTGCCATCTGCATGATTATTATTGGGCGGATGGCAGCCCGTCGTTACTTGGCCTAGCGGGATAGATATAGCAATTCCCCCGCTTTTCGATTGACAGAGCACATCACGTTACAAGGCAAAGCACATGCTTAATTGCCAATAGACTAATCTGCCAACGGTAATGACTGAAGGCCTCGCTACATAGGGAGGCCTTTTTCTTTTTCATTTCTTCATTTCGACTCGAGGGAGCACATATAAAGTAGCTATTTATTGAAATTTTACCTCATGCCTAATTGTCGGACAATGAAGCTAGAAACATGCACTTTAACAATTGGATATGAGTGAAGTCTCAAAGTGAACGCTTGCCCTTTTTGAAAGGAGGGAACATGAGTTCAGGTATAGCAGCACCAGTACCTCACGGCAATAACACACCGCAGGGGTGTCATAACCGATGTCATAAGGTTTGGGCTCTAAAAGAGAGACAGAGCATCTGTTTGTGGCGTCATAAGCTGGCAAGTCGTATGCTTGTCACGTCAAAGACTTGCTTTGTGAGGTCCAATATTTAAACCACTGCAGAAAGCAAGCCATAAACGGCAACACGCATAGTCTGTTAATTGTTGACCTTATGCGGTCCATTCGAGCAGAGTGATATAATTTCTCTGTGAAAAACCAATCACCAAGAATAGCTTTTTACACTCTGGGATGTAAGCTTAACCAATCGGAGACGGAGAGTCTCGCCGACAAGCTCAGAGGAGAAGGTTATCAGATCGTGGCTCCGAGTGATGTCGCCGACATTTACGTTGCCAATACCTGCACCGTTACTCATGTTGCAGATCGTAAATCGCGGCACTGGTTGAGGATGGTTCGGCGGAGAAATCCACAGGCGTTCATTATCGCTACGGGGTGCTATGCCCAGCGAGTTCCTCGTGAGTTAGTACCGCTTGCCGATGTTGTGCTTGGTAATGAAGAAAAATTGCGTTTGCCACAAATCGTGGGGCAAAAATTCGGCCCCGTTGTGGGCTCATGTGTGGCAGGTGTTTCTCAACCACCTTGTTTGGAAGGGGTTGCCAGGAATCGCACTATGATCAAGATTCAGGATGGCTGTTGTTATTCCTGTGCGTATTGCATCGTGCCCTACGTAAGGCCGCATGAATACTCCCTTCCTGCCTCTGAAATAATTGAAGAAATCAAAACGAAAGAGGCCAAAGGTTGCAAGGAAGTGGTTCTTACCGGAACCACGGTTGGTCGTTACAATCATGACGGAGCAGGCATCAGGGCGTTGCTTGAGCGCATTCTTGAAGATACGCACATTGAAAGGCTGCGGCTTTCCTCGTTGCAACCGCAGGAGCTTTCCGATGGGCTTCTATCTTTATGGCAGAACAAGCGGCTTTGTCGCCATTTTCATTTAGCATTGCAGAGCGGCAGCGATACCGTGTTACGCAGGATGAAAAGATGTTATTCTCCTGCTGATTATAGAGCGGCTGCACAGAGGATTCAGCAGGCAGTGCCTGGTGTGGCTATCACTACCGATGTTATCGTTGGTTTTCCCGGAGAAAGTGACGAGGAATTTGTGGAGAGTTATGATTTTTGTCGGCAGATAGGTTTTGCCAACATTCATGTTTTCCCTTTCTCTTCCCGTAAGGGAACTTTAGCAGCCGACATGGATGGGCAAAGCAAAGATGATGTTAAGAAAAGAAGGGGGCAGCAGATGTTGAAGCTGGCAAGGGAAGCCCGGCAGACTTTTTATCGGCAATTTTTGGGGCACACACTGCCTGTTTTATGGGAGAGAAAAACGAGACTGCATAATGGGATATATTCAGGTTTAACCGATAACTATATCAGAGTTTATGTTCAAGGTGACGCTTCTATGGTCAATACGGTGACGCCGGTCAGGTTAAAAGACGTATGTAACAATGGTATGCAGGGGGAACCGGTTTTGTGAAAGTGAGAGTTAAAGTTAAGCCCAATTCCAGGACAGCCGAAGTTATTCATGAAGGTGACAAATTTGTGGTCAAGGTCAAGGAGCCGCCCAGGGAAGGCAGGGCAAATGACGCGGTGGTCAAATTACTGGCAGAGCATTTTGCGGTTCCACGCAGTTGTGTCAGGATTATCAGTGGTTTTTCCAGTCGGGAAAAAGTTGTGAAAATAGAGGAGTGAGATCAGGATTGTTGGCGTTCATGGAACATGAATCCAAGCTGACGACTGCGCCGCTCCACCGTTTCTAATTCTATTCGACCAGGGCAGCCGCGGGTTTTCGACTTGGTGGCATTAATGCCGGCGGCCACGCTGGCCATGATGAGTGCTTTCTGAAGATCGGGTTCTTCTATGTAGTAAGCGGCAAAAACCCCCAGAAAAGTATCTCCGCAGCCTGCGGAATTGGTCATGTTAAGTGATAGGGTAGTGAGAGGAAGAGCGGGGACTTCGGTAATTGCGTTTCGTGCCGGTTCAAGCAATGTCGCCCCACGGGCTCCTTGTTTGAGCACTATATGGTTGTGAAACCCTTTTTCCCGCAACCACTGTAAGATTGCGGAGGTATTTCTGCTTTTCAGCAGTGCCTTCGCCTCAGTTTCATTTAAGAAAACGATGTCTGCTTTTTTTGCCAGCGAAAACACTTGCTCGTTTTGATCCGGGCAGATTAATATTCCTGGATCCCATAACACGGGAATTTTTCTCGTTTTTGCCATATCAAGCAATTTATTCGCTACGGGGAGGGGGGGGTCGGTCAGAACTATGCCTCGGCATGTCTGCAGCAGGTATGCAGTTTCCGCTTTATCCAGATGCCCGGGACGCAGATTGGTGTTTGCACTTGGATAGCTGGCGATGATATTTTGCCCCTGCCTGTCGACTACGATGTAGGCTTGTCCCGATTTTTCTCCTGCCAGGTGGGTAATCCCTTCGGTAAGAATTCCTTCAGAGTGGAAAGTTGCTACCTGCTGCCCGGCAATCTCGTCATCTCCTAATGCGCCCAGCATAGCTACCTGCCCTCTGCCCAGAATGCGCACGGCGGCGTCTGCCGCATTGCCTCCTGTGCCTCCGGGCACTATCGTGACCTTTTTTGCACGTACTTCTTCTCCGGGTGCCGGCAGGTGTTCCACGAAACAGGTAGTGTCTCTGTTTATGGCTCCGCACACGACTAAACTTATCATCTTATTTTCCTGTGATACGTGTTAGAAACAGTTCCAGAAAGCGAGATCCGTTTACCTTATTCGCTATGTAAATCGGGTGTAAGCTTGGCGTTTTCTTCTGAATCAAGGCGTATGTAACTCCTCGTTTTGCCCCATTTCCCCTGGTTATTTTTACCTGTTTCGGCGTGAAACCAAATATCTCCATATTCTCCAGTGCCGCTGCCAGAGCCAGAGGATCGTGCATCTCGCAGCGGCCATGATGCTTTATGGCATAGTCTACCAGTTTACTTGCCAGTTGCGCTGCTGCTGGCGCACTTTTTTGCTGCAGTTGCTGTAACTGCTGTTCGTAGAGACAAGTGGTAGGATCTAAAGATATATCCAGCCCTATGGCGTGTATGTTCATCCCTGAAGCAAAAACCATATGAGCTGCCTCCGGGTCCTGCCACATATTGAACTCGGCATAAGGAGTTTGGTTTCCTTTACTGTAAGGGGTGAGTCCGTACGCCCCTCCCATCAGAATCAAACCTGCCAGGTGATGAGCAACTTCAGGGTGGTGTTGCAAAGTGAGAGCAATATTGGTGAGAGGGCCGGTTGCTACCAGGGTAATTTTGTCGGGGTTGCTGGCGGCGGCATGAGCGATGAAGTCCCAGGGTTGAATGGCCTGTACAGGAGAGATGGCGGGGGGCAACTCGCTTTCACCCAGTCCATCAGGTCCATGATAATGCAGCGCGTCTACCAGCCGGTGTTTCAAAGGCTTTTGCGCCCCCTGCATCACAGGAATGTCACTGGCATTCAAGTATTCCAGCACCCGCATAGCATTCAGGCTGGTCATCTCTACAGGGGCGTTTCCTGCTGTCGTGGTAATGCCCAGAAGCTGAATTTCTGGCGACCTCAAAGCCAACAACAGAGCCAGAGCATCATCAACGCCTGGGTCCATATCCATGATAAGGAGTTGTTTTTTCATGACGGTCTTATAAAATACACTAGCATAAAATTTACAAAGATATAAGACGAGCAAAAGGCGTAATTGTTTGTACGGACGGCGAGATGGGTATTGATGAGATTATCAAATTACTGGAAAGGGAATATGGTATCAGGAAATGGCACACGGCAGGAGATCCCCTTTCCGTGCTTATACAAACTGTGCTATCTCAAAATACCTCCGATGTGAACTCTCACCGGGCGTTTAATTCATTGGTAAGTTTTTTTGCTGATTGGGAAGCAGTGGCTTTTGCCCCGGTGGAGAATATTGCCGACGTGATTAAAGCAGGAGGTCTATCGTGGGTCAAGGCTGGCAGAATAAAACGCGTACTGAACGATATTTTGGAGGAAAAGGGGCGAGTTAACCTTGAATTTCTTGCCCTGATGAATGTGGTGGAAGCCAAAGAGTATTTGATGCACTTTCCTGGCGTAGGGCACAAGACTGCCAGCTGTGTGCTCCTTTTTTCTCTGGGCAGGCCATGTTTGCCGGTAGACACTCATGTTTTTCGTGTGGCCAAGCGTTTGGGGTTACTTGGTTTTCAGACTACGGTGGCTGAGGCACATGATCTTTTGCAAGAGCAGGTTCCTTTATCGCGGATATACCAGTTTCATATGCACATGGTGGAGCATGGCAGAAAAGTGTGTCGTGCACGAAGACCGCTTTGCGAGAGATGCGTTTTGCTGGATGTTTGTACGTGGGGATAAAATTGATTATAATGAAAAGGGTTAGTTGGGGGCTTATGGGAAACAGTCCGGGCTCTTTGCTTGCTCTGTCGGTGGTGACAGTACATAGAAGGGAGAAAAAGTGATGGAAAAGTGCGTAATTGCGCAAATCAGGAAGAGAGAGGGTCATGTTGTCGCTTTTGATTACAATAAAATAACAGAAGCGGTGCTCAAAGCTTTTAAGGCAGGGGGAGAGGGCGACAGGGGCAAAGCGGAGCACGTGTCGGAGCAGGTGCTTTCCATTCTGGCGATTACCTGTAGAGACGGTAGGATTCCTACGGTAGAGGAAGTCCAGGATCTGGTTGAGAAGATACTTATTGAAGAGGGATATGCTGGCACAGCCAAAGCATATATTCTTTATCGGGATCAGCACGCCAAGTTGCGGGAGGCCAGGAAGCTGCTGGATGGCGCTAAAGGGATGGTTGATGATTACTTGAGCAGGGCGGATTGGAGAGTGAATGAAAACAGCAATATGGATTATTCTCTCCAGGGGCTTAACAATTATATTTCATCAGGCATTGCTTCGCGCTACTGGCTTGGCAGCATATACCCACCGGAGATACGACAAGCGCATATTAATGGCGATTTTCATATACATGACCTGGGAATATTAGGGGGATATTGTTGCGGCTGGGACCTGAAGGACCTTCTGTTGCAAGGTTTCAGGGGTGTTTGTGGAAAGGTGGAGAGTTCCCCTCCGAAACATTTACGGAGCGCATTGGGACAGGTTGTGAATTTCTTTTATACTCTTCAAGGGGAGGCAGCCGGTGCCCAGGCTTTTTCCAGTTTCGATACTTTGCTTGCTCCTTTTATCAAGTACGATAAAATGGAGTACAAAGAGGTAAAGCAGGCGATGCAGGAGTTTGTTTTTAGCTTGAATATCCCTACCAGAGTAGGTTTTCAAACGCCCTTTACCAATCTTTCTTTCGACCTTATGTCGTCTTCTCTTCTGAAAGATGAACCGGTGATAATCGGCGGCAAATTTATGGATGCTACATATGCCGATTTTCAGCAGGAAATGAATATGCTTAATAAGGCATTTTGCGAAATCATGATGGAGGGAGATGCCAAGGGGCGCATTTTTACTTTTCCTATCCCTACTTATAGCATTACTCGTGATTTTGACTGGTCTAACAAAGCATTGAAGGGTCTCTGGGAAATGACGGCAAAATATGGGATTCCATATTTTGCCAATTTCGTTAATTCTGATATGAACCCTGAAGATACTAGAAGCATGTGCTGCCGATTACGGTTGGATCCTACCGAGATTAGCCGAAGGGGTGGGGGGCGTTTTGGCTCTGATCCACTGACGGGAAG